>DASQSO010000257.1:0-2388 GCA_035642335.1 Caulobacteraceae bacterium | reverse complement strand
TCTATAGCCAGGGCGACAGCGAGCGGGTCACCGGCAAGGCGTTGAAGACCTACGCCAAGCGTCACGAGGTGGTGCTCGCCACCAAGCTGAACGGGCCCATGGGCGCCGATCCGAACAGTCGCGGCCTGTCGCGCAAACACGTCTTCGACGCTATCGACAACAGCCTGCGGCGGCTGGGAACCGACTATGTCGACCTTTACCAGATCCACCGCTTCGACCCGACGACGCCGATCGAGGAAACGCTGGAGGCGCTGAACGACGTCGTGCGCGCCGGCAAGGCCCGCTACATCGGCGCCTCGTCGATGTTCGCCTGGCAGTTCATGAAGATGCTGGCGGCATCCAAGGCCAACGGCTGGACGCCGTTCGTCTCCATGCAGCCGCAGTACAACCTGGTCTACCGCGAGGAGGAGCGCGAGATGCTGCCGCTCTGCCTCGACCGGGGCGTCGGGGTCATCCCCTGGTCGCCGCTGGCGCGCGGCTTCCTGGCCGGCGGCCGCGCCAATCCCGGTGAGGGCAATACCGAACGGGCCCGCTCCGACGAGTTCTCGCCGCGGCTCTATTACCGCCAGCCCGACCACGCCGTGGTGGCCGAGGTGGAAAAGGTCGCCAAGGCCCGGGGCGTGCCCAATACCCAGATCGCCCTGGCCTGGGTGCTGAAGAACCCCGCCATCACCTCGCCCATCGTCGGGACCACCAAGCCCCACCACCTGGACGACGCCATCGCGGGCCTGAAGCTGACCCTGACCGAAGACGAGGTGAAGGCGCTAGAGACGCCCTACGAGCCCAAGCCGGTGCTCGATCACGCGTAGGGTCGGACGCGGCCCTGGAACGTTTGCGGAACTTCATCTAGCGTCACCGCATGAGTCGCGATCTCTCCTTGGGCCAGGCGCGCCGTATGGCCCTGGCGGCGCAGGGGCTCGCGGCGCCGCGCGCCGAGGGGCCGGTGACGCCGCGGCGCCTGCGCAAGCTGGCGGGCGAGCTGGGCGTGATCCAGATCGACAGCGTCAACGTGCTGGCCCGCGCCCATTATCTGCCGGCCTTTTCCAGGCTCGGCCCCTATCCGCGCACCGTCCTCGAGGAAGAGGCCTGGGGCCGGAAACCGTCGCTGTTCGAATACTGGGGCCATGAGGCCTCGCTGATGCCGGTGGCGATGCAGCCGCTGCTGCGCTGGCGCATGGCGCGGTTCGCCGCCCGCGACAGCGGCTTCCGCCAGGTGCGGCGCGACTACATGAAGGAGGTGCTGCAGCGGATCGAGGCCGAGGGCCCGCTGACCGGCGGCGACTTCGCCGAGGGGCCGCGCAAGGCCGGCTGGTGGAGCTGGAGCGACGGCAAGCGGGCGCTGGAGGCGCTGTTCGCCGAGGGCGTGATCACCACCCGGACCCGGCGTGGTTTCGAAAGGATCTACGACCTGACCGAGCGGGTGATGCCGCGCGCGATCATGGCCCAGCCGACGCCGACCGAGGCCGAGGCCCATCGGGCGCTGCTGTTGATCTCGGCCCGGGCCATGGGTGTCGCCACCGAGTTCGACCTGCGCGACTATTTCCGCCTGCCGGTGGCGGAGACTAGAGCCCGGCTGGCCGAACTGGTCGAGGACGGCGCGCTGGAGCCGGTGCGGGTCGCCGGCTGGCGGCGGGAGGCCTATGCGGCGCCGCGCCAGGCGCGGGCCAGCGCCCTGCTCTCGCCCTTCGACAACCTGATCTGGGATCGCGACCGCACCGAGCGGCTGTTCGGCGTCCGCGTCCGGCTGGAAATCTACACCCCGGCGGCCAAGCGCGAGCACGGCTATTATGTGCTGCCGTTTCTATTGGGCGACGCCATCGTCGCCCGGGTCGACCTGAAGGCCGACCGCGCCGCGCGAACTCTGCTGGCGCAGGCGGCGCACCTGGAGCCTGGCGCGGACCAAGGCGCCGTGGCGCCGGCGCTGGCCGCCGAGCTGAGAACCATGGCCAGCTGGCTAGGCCTGGACGCGGTGACGGTCCAGCCACGCGGAGACCTGGCCGAAGGCCTGCGGCGAGCGGTCGGCTAGCGTCGGTAGCCGAGGGCCCACCCACCCTTTCCGTCATGGCCCGGCTTATCCGGGCCACCCATGATCACTGTCTTGGATCGATGTCTATGTTGGGGTGGACGGCCCCCGCATTCCGCCGCGCTCCAGCGGGGGATGACGGTTTAGAGGTCGGCGTGATTCCTCATCCGACCAATCCCCTACACCGCCCCCTGCGCCACCGCATTCAGACGGGCATAGGTCCCTCCCTTGGCGACCAGGTCGCCGTGCTTGCCCTCCTCGACCACGCGGCCGTCCTGAAAGACCAGGATGCGGTCGGCGTGGCGGATGGTGGAGAGGCGGTGGGCGATGACGATGGTGGTCCGCCCGCGCATCAGGTCCTCGGT
>DASQSO010000256.1:0-3680 GCA_035642335.1 Caulobacteraceae bacterium | reverse complement strand
GCTCGGCTACGACGACGAGATGTCGCGCGACCACAATTGGGGGCCGCGGGTCGGCCTGTTCGTCACCCAGACCGACTTCCTGGCTCGCGCGAACGCGGTGGTCGAGCAGTTCGCCGCCTTCGCGCCGCGGGCGTTTCTTGGCTTTCCGATCGGCATCAGCAATCGGCCTGGCCGGACCGCCGACAGCGATGGCGTGCGCGGCGATCCCCGGCACGGGCTTGAGGTGCAAACGATCGAGACGCTGCTGCGGCGCGAGCTGGCGCTGGGTCCGGACGAGCCGCGCGACGCCTTGGCCTGGCTCGGCCTCTCCGAGCAGCAGCTACTGGTGGTCACCGCCGGCGCGGTCTTCCATGACGACGACGGCCGGCTGACCCGCCTGCGCCAGCGCCTGGGCGCCTTTCCGCCCGACGTCCGGCTCTACAAGCTCGCCTGCCAATGGCGGCGCGTCGCCGAGGAGCAGGCCTTTGTCGGGCGCACGGGCCTGGGCGGCGATGATCTGGGCTCGCGGGTGATCGCCGCGCGCCTCGTGCGCGACGCCATGCACTTGGCTTTCCTGATCGAGGGCCGCTACAGCCCCTATCCGAAGTGGTTCGGCAAGGCCTTCGCGCGGTTGCCGTGCGCGGCGGAACTGGCGCCGATCCTTGATCGCGCCTTGGCCGCCGCCGACTGGCGGGCGCGGGAAGCGGCGCTGGCCGAGGCCTGTCTGGCGCTGGCGAGGCTGCACCAGGCGCGCGAGCTGCCTGGCGCCTTCGAGCCGGTCATCGGGCCCTTCCACGACCGGCCATTCACGGTGATCAACGCCGAAGCGATCGGCCAGGCGATCCATGCCGAGATCGCCGACCCTGCGCTGAAGGCCCTGCCGGTCATCGGATCGCTCGACCAGGTGACGGACTCGACTCCTGTCACGCAGGCGCCAGCGCGGGCGCGCCGGGCGATCGCGGCGTTATTTGACGACGGAGAGGCGGCCGCGGTCGAAGAAGCGTAGCAGCTGATCCAGTTCGTGGCCGCGCTTCAACACCAGGCCGCCCTGGCCGATGATCGCCCACTGACCCTGGCGGCGGGCCAGAGCGGGGCGTTTCTCGATGCGGTAGGCGGGCGCCTCGGCGGCGCGCCGGAAGACGGAAAACACCGCGGCCTCGGCCAGGCCGTCGATGGCATAGTCGCGCCATTCGCCGGCCGCCACCCGCATGCCATAGAGCCCGAGCAGCCGGTCAAGCTCGCGGCGCTCGAAGAAGACCAGGGCCGGGACCCTGGTCGATGGCTGGCTGTCGAGACTCATCCAACGCCACTCTAGTCCCAATCGCGCCTAAACGGCGAGGGGCGGCGGCGAGAGGCGGCGGGGGGGCCGCTGAAAAGCCGTTGGCCACGAAAAGACCTTAATTCCGACGCGGCCTCGCCGGCTTGGCCCGCCAGTTTCCAATGGTCGGTCGGTCGGGGTCCCTCTCGCCCTGGAATTCTGATCAGCCCCCCAGCCCCTCCGGGGTCTGAGGCCCGGTTCGATCGACGAACAAAGACCAAGCCCGCGCGACTACATGCCCCCCGGTCGCGCGGGCTATTCTTTTGCCCCCACGATTCATGGCGCCAGATTCTGGTTGGCCTTCGCCAAGACGGTCGGGTCAGGACGCGTGGCCGACGGCTAGGATGCGTCCCGAACGCACGGCCTGGACGATCGCCACCGCCTTAAGGCCGCTGTCGTCCGGCGGTGGAACGTGAAAGCGCACGGGGCGGCCACGCCAGGCGCCTAGCCGCTGCAGCTCACGCACCACATTGTGCTCCAAGATGGTCTTGCCACGGTTTTCGCCCGCCAGCACCCGCACCGACTGGTCGCCGGGCCGGTAGCGGATTAGCCACACGTCGGCCCCGCCCGCCGGCGCGTCGCCGGAGCCGACGGCCAGCCTGGTCTTGCTCAAGGCCACCTGCGGCGGGTCGGCGGGGGTGCGCAGGGCCGTCTTGACCAGCTTGTCGATGGTCGCGCCATCGACCGCCGCAGCCTGCAGCCGGCCGTTCACCACCACCTGCGGCGTATAGACGTCGCGCAGGGCGAAGGCGCGCATATAGGCGCGCTGACGATCGTCGAACTCTGGCATGGCCAGGGTGTCGGGCCAGCCGAGATAGTCCCAGTAGCCCACCGGGAAGGTCAGGGTCAGCACCCGTGGGCGCTGGTCGAGGGCGGCGATCAGCTGGCCTGAATTGACGCACGACGAGCAGCCCTGGCTGGTGAACAGCTCCACCACCACTGGCGGCAGCGCCAAGGCCGCGCCGGCGCTCGCCGCCAGCGAGACGCCCAGGATCAAAGCAAGCGCGGCCTTTCGCATCGTGGCTTAGTTAAGCGGCTTTCCGGCCATGGCGCGCCTCACGAGGCCGTGAGGCGCGCCCGAGCCTCATTCCGCCGCCTCCGCTCGCGCCAGGTTGCGCAGCACGTAGTTGAGCACCCCGCCGGCCTTGAAGTAGTCCAGCTCGGTCGGCGTATCGATGCGGCAGATCACCGGGAAGCGGGCGATGCGGCCGTCGGAGGCGCGGTAGACCTCGATGGTCAGCGTCCGGCGCGGGCTGAGCTCGTTCAGGCCGCGGATGGTGACGATCTCCTCGCCGGTAAGGTTCAGCTTGCGCCAGCCATCGACTTTGAACTGAAGCGGAAGCACGCCCATCTGCACCAGGTTGGAGCGGTGGATGCGCTCGAAGGTCTCGGCCACCACGGCGCGGACGCCGAGCAGCTTGGTGCCCTTGGCCGCCCAGTCGCGCGACGAGCCGGTGCCGTATTCCTTGCCGGCGAAGATGACCATGGGATGGGCTTCCGACTGGTAGCGCATCGCCGCGTCGTAGATCGACATCACATCCTGGGACGGAAAGTGCTTGGTCACCCCGCCCTCGATATCGGCGGTGATGCGGTTCCTGATGCGGATGTTGGCGAAGGTGCCCCGCATCATCACATCGTGGTTGCCGCGCCGGGACCCATAGGAGTTGAAATCGTTCTGGCCGATCTGGTGCTCCTGTAGATAGCGCCCGGCGGGTGAGGAGGCGCGGATGGAGCCGGCCGGCGAGATGTGGTCGGTGGTGATGGAATCGCCGAAGATGGCCAAGATGCGGGCCTCGATGATGTCGGTGACCGGCGCCGGGGTCATCGTCATGCCTTCGAAATAGGGCGGGTTCTGCACATAGGTCGAACCGACGTCCCAGGCGTAGGTCTGACCGCCGGCGACCTTGATGGCCTGCCACGACTTGTCGCCCTTGAAGACATCGCCGTAGCGCCTGGCGAACATGGCGCTGGTGACCGACTTGCGCTGCACCTCGGCGATCTCGGCCGAACTCGGCCAGATGTCGCGCAGGAAGACCGGCTCGCCGTCCTTGCCCTCGCCCAGCGGCTCGGTGGTCAGGTCGATGTTCATCGAGCCGGCCAGGGCGTAGGCGACCACCAGCGGCGGCGAGGCCAGATAGTTGGCCCGCGTGTCCGGATTGACCCGGCCCTCGAAGTTGCGGTTGCCGGAAAGCACGCTCACCGCGACCAGGTCGCCGGTGGAGATCGCCTCGGAAATCGCCGGCGCCAGCGGCCCGGAATTACCGATGCAGGTGGTGCAGCCATAGCCGACCAAGTTGAAGCCCAGGGCGTCCAGTGGCTTTTGCAGGCCCGCCTTGGCCAGGTAGTCAGTGACCACCTGCGAGCCGGGGGCCAGCGAGGTCTT
>DASQSO010000255.1:0-3373 GCA_035642335.1 Caulobacteraceae bacterium | reverse complement strand
CCGGACCTCGCCGATCGCGCGGTCTGGGTCCAGCCGCGCGACCACGTCGGCGCGGGCGGGCATCTCGGCCTGGATCCAGTTGGTCAGCCGCTCGTAATGGCGGATGAAGGCGGCGACCTCGGCGTTGCTCATGCCGCGCTTCGGCGCTTTGCGCTCCTGCTCTTGGCGCCAGCCCAGGACGACGTCGAAGCTCGCGACCTTGAACAGGACCAGGAGGCCAAAATCGGCGAACAGGGTCTGATAAGGCCCAGCCAGCAACCTGTTGGCATAGGCGCGCCAGACCGCGTCCGGGTCGCGCTGGCGTTCCAGGTCGTTGACCGGCTGCTCCAGCGCCGCCGGATCTTGCGGTCTCGCCCCGACGCACCAGCCCTCGAACAGGATGACGTCGGCCGGGCCCTCGATGGGCGTCGGCGCGACCCGGTCGTCGCTGGCCTTGTCGAAGCGCGGCATCATGGTGCGGCCGGGCCTGGGCAGGCTCGCCAGAACCTCAAGTCCGAGGTCCACGTCGTGGGTGCCGGGCACGCCGCGGGTGATCAGCAGCGGATGCACCTCCGCCGCCAGCCGCCGCCGCGCCGCCAACGGCAGGTACAGGTCGTCGAGCGACAGGACGACAGCGCGCAAGCCCTCCGTGGCCAACAGTCGCTTCAGCACCCGGGCGCTGGTGGTCTTGCCCGAGCCTTGCGGTCCGCAAAGGCCGACGCGGAAGCCCGGGCCATGCGCGCGGGCCGCCGCGGCGATGCGCGCGGCCAGCGGCATGTGCAGGCGCCGGACGACGCCCTCATAGGACGCGGGCAGGGCCTCCGCGCGCAGCAGAGCGGCGAGGTCTGGTGTCATGGCTGAATTGCACCTAGCGCCAAGCCGGTCCACAATAGGGAACATTACCGAAGACGGATTTTTTCAATGTCTGATTCCCAGGGCGCGCCATTAGGCGAGCCGCTCAGTGAGGCTTTGCGTCCCGAGATCGACGTCAAGGCCATGCCGCATATCATCCGGCGAATCGTGCTGCTCGGCTTCAAGGTCGATCCGGTCCAGGTGGCGCTGGCCATGGCCTCGTCGTTAGGCGCGGCGGTCGCCGGCCTGATCGTGCCAAGGCTGTTCGGCCCGGCGATCGACCAGGTGGCCGGCCTGCTGAAAGCCCTTCGGCACGCTCAGGCCATCCACATGCCGGCGGCGCAGCAGGCGCTCCTGACGGCGCGTTCGGAGCACGGCCTGTGGTTCGCCGCGATCATGATCGTCATCGCCACCTCGATCCAGGGCATCCTGACCGGCGTCGGCGGCTACAACGGCGAGCGGGTCAGCCAGAAGGTGGCCTATGTGCTGCGCCTCGACTATTTCCGCCAGCTGCAGCGCCTGTCCTTCGGCTTCCACGACAAGATCCACTCGGGCGACCTGATCACCCGCGGCATGATCGACCTCGAAGGCACGCGGATGTTCATCCAGAACGGCCTGATGATGTCGCTGACCCTGGTGCTTCTGCTGGTGGTGGCGACGGTCATGATGTTCGCCGCCGATCCCGTAATGGCGCTTTTGGCGCTGACCTTCGTGCCGATCAGCATCTACACCCTCGGCCGCGTCGGCTTTCTGCTGCGCATCGCCTGGATGCGGGTGCAGACCCTGATGAGCATCCTGACCCTGACCATGGAGGAGAACCTTCAGGGCATCCGGGTGGTGCGCTCTTTCGCCTCGACAACCTTCGAGATGGCCAAGTTCGACAAGGCCGCCACCGAGGCCCTGTTCGAGGCCTATAAGCGCATCCTTTTGCGCATGCGCGCCATGCGCACCACGACACTGGCCTTCTACGTCTCCCAGGCCCTGGTGCTCTGGTACGGCGGCCACAAGGTGGTCGCCGGGACCATGTCGCCTGGCCGGCTGACCGAATTCATCCTCTATCTGAACATCCTGCAGGGCCCGGTGCGGCAGGTGATCATGATCGTCATGTCGGCGGCGCGGGCCACCACCTGCGGCGGGCGGCTGTTCGAGATTCTCGATGTCGTGCCGTCCATCGCCGACAAGCCCAACGCCCCGGCGCTGGCGCCCACCGGCGGAGTTCTGCGCTTCGCGCACGTCGATTTCGAGTACGACAAAGGCGCGCCGGTGCTGACCGACATCAGTTTCGAGGTCGGTCGTGGCAAGACCCTCGGCATCGTCGGCCCGCCCGGCAGCGGCAAGTCGACCATCGCCAACCTGATCCCTCGCTTCTACGACGTCACCGCCGGCGCCATCTCCATCGACGGGGTGGATATCCGTGAGGTGACGCTCGCATCCCTGCGCGAATATGTCGGCCTGGTGCAGCAGGAAGCCTTCCTGTTCGACTCCACGGTCACCAACAACGTCGCCTATGCCGATCCCTGGGCCGAGGACGAGCGGATCGTCGGCGCCACCAAGACCGCGCAGCTGCACGAATATATCGATCATCTGCCCGGCGGTTACGGCACCCGGGTCGGCGAGCGGGGCGTGGCCCTGTCCGGCGGCCAGCGCCAGCGCATGTCCATCGCCCGCGGCGTTGTACCGGGTCCAGGGATCATGATTTTCGACGACTCCACCGCCGCCATCGACGCGGTCACCGAAAAGCGCGTGCGCGACTCGCTGGCCGAAGCCACCAAGGCCAAGGCGACGATCATCATCGCCCACCGCCTGTCGTCGCTGATGCACGCCGACGAAATCATCCTCTTGGAGGAGGGTCGCATCGTCGAGCGCGGGACCCATGCCGAGCTCCTGGCGCTCGGCGGCGAATATTTCGACCTCTATTCGCTGCAGACCCGCACCGAACAGGGGCTGTCCGTGGCCGACGCCAAGATACGGCGCAAGGTGACGGAGGCCGCGGAATGACCTTCCTTCGCCGAGGCTTCGGAGGGCCAGCCCTCCGGCATCAACATGGAGCGGCCGTGATCCTGCGAAGCTCAGTCAGGAGCGAAGCAGGATGAGCGATTTCATCATGGATCGCGACATGGGGGGTGGGCCGCCGCCGGAACCGCGCAAGCGCAACGCCAACCTCGGCACCGCCGACGGCGAAGAAATCTTCATGTCGTTCGACACCCGGATCGTGCGGCGCTTCTCGGCCTTTCTGAAGCCCCACCCCTGGTCGCTGATCGGCGCTCTGGTCGCCGCCATCGTCTCCTCCGGCGCCTCGGTCCTGATCCCGGTGATGATCGGTCAGGTGGTGACGGCCGCCACCAGCGGGGCCAACCGCCTGCACCGCGTCGACATGGTGATTATAGGCCTGATCCTTGTGGTGGTCCTCTTCACGATCACCTCGCTGGTCTCCCAGTGGCTCAGCACAAAGCTGGCGCAGAAGGTCATCTTCGACGTCCGTCGGGCGATGTTCGAGCACTTCCAGACCATCGCCCTGTCGTTCATGGACAAGACCCATGTC
>DASQSO010000254.1:0-2338 GCA_035642335.1 Caulobacteraceae bacterium | reverse complement strand
AGGCCCTGCGGCGCAAATACCTGCCCAGGCTGGCGACCATGGAACTGATCGCCTCCTACTGCCTGACCGAACCGGGTTCCGGCTCCGACGCCGTCGCCCTGCGCACCACCGCGCGGCGCGGCGGCGACCACTATGTGCTGGACGGCTCCAAGGCCTTCATCTCCGGCGCCGGGGTCTCGGACATCTATGTGGTCATGGTCAGGACCGGCGAGGCTGGCGCGCGCGGTGTCTCGGCGCTGGTGGTGGAAAAGGACACCCCCGGCCTCAGCTTCGGTGCGCCGGAGCGCAAGATGGGCTGGCGCAGCCAGCCGACGGCCATGGTCAATTTTGACGGTTGCCGCGTGCCGGTGGAGAACCGCATTGGCGATGAGGGCGACGGCTTCCGCTTCGCCATGGCCGGGCTGGATGGCGGGCGGCTGAACATCGCCGCCTGTTCGCTTGGCGGGGCCGGCTTGGCGCTGCAGGCGGCCAAATCGCACCTGGAGATCCGCAACCAGTTCGGCCGGCCGCTGACGGCGTTCCAGGCGCTGCAGTTCCGGCTGGCCGACATGGCCACCGAACTGGAGGCCGCCCGGCTGATGGTGCGCCGCGCCGCCGCCGCCCTGGACGCCAAGTCGCCGGATGCGACCAGGCTCTGCGCCATGGCCAAGCGTTTCGCCACCGACGCCGGCTTCGAGGTCGCCAACCAGGCCCTGCAGCTGCACGGCGGCTACGGCTACCTGAAGGATTATCCCCTGGAGCGCATCGTCCGCGACCTGCGCGTCCACCAGATCCTGGAAGGAACCAACGAGATCATGCGCGTGATCATCGCCCGGGAGATGTTCCGCTCGTGAGCAGCGATGAGGTGCTGATCCGGGTTGAGCACGGCGTTGGCCGGCTGACCCTGAACCGGCCGGCGGCGCTGCATGCGCTGAACACGGCCATGTGCGAGGCGATGATCCTGGCGCTGGTCGGCTGGCGAGGCGATCCCGCCGTCGACGCCGTGCTGATCGACCATTCCGGCGAGCGCGGCTTCTGCGCCGGCGGCGACATCCGCATGCTGGCGGAGAGCGGCGCGGGGGACGGCGTGGCGGCGCGGGGGTTCTTCTTCGTCGAGTACCAGCTGAACGCGCTGCTGTTCGACTATCCCAAGCCGGTCGTCACGATCATGGACGGGGTGACCATGGGCGGCGGGGTGGGGCTGGCCATGCCGTCGCGCTATCGCGTTGCGACCGAGCGGACCAGTTTCGCCATGCCGGAGACCGGCATCGGGCTTTTCCCCGACGTCGGCGGCGGCTGGCATCTGCCGCGCCTGCCGGGGCAGACCGGGATGTGGCTGGCCCTGACCGGCGCGCGGCTGCGCGGCGCCGACTGCCTGGCGCTGGGCATCGCAACGCACTTTGTGGAGAGCGGAAAGGTGGCGGAATTGAAGGAAGTTCTGTTCGGCGCTCGCCCGGGTGAATTCAATGATCATTTCGTAAACCAAGTTCTCGCGCATATGCGGTCGGACCCAGGTCCGGCGCCGGTCGCCGTGTGCCACGCCGCGATTGATCGACTGTTCGCACGCGAAGACGTCGAGGCGATCGTCGCGGCGCTGGCGGCCGATCCGTCAGACTGGGCGCGGGGGCAGCTGGATATCTTGAAAACCAAGTCGCCGCAGACGCTGAAGGTGGCGTTCCGGCAGTTGCGGCAGGGCGCGCGCATGAAGAGCTTTGCCGACGAGATGACCGTCGAATACCGCATCGGCGCCCGCGTGGTTTGCCGGCCGGACTTCCTCGAGGGCGTGCGGGCGGTGATCGTCGACAAGGACAACGCCCCGCGCTGGAACCCGGCGACGCTGGACGGCGTCACCGACGCCATGCTCGACGAAATCTTCGCGGCCCTGCCGGCGGGCGAAGAATGGCGCGCTCTGCCCGGTTGAGATGATGCGGGGCCGCGCCCATCTCTGCTAAGTTCGCATTACGAGCTGGGAGGAACCATGCAAAATCTGAAGAGAACGACCGCGCTCGCCGCGGGCCTCGTGATCGCCTTTGCCGCCGCGGCCGCGGCGGCCCAGCCGGCCTATGTCACCGCCGCGGTCGCCGACCCGGCCCGCCCGGCCGCCGATACCGCCCGCGACCCCTTTCGCAAGCCCGTCAAAATGATGGTGTTCGCCCATGTCAAGCCCGGCGAGAAGGTGCTCGAGCTGATCCCCGGCGGTGGCTATTTCGAGCGCATCTTTTCAGGTGTCGTCGGCCCGAACGGCCACGTCTATGAGGCGATCCCGTCCCTGGGCGCGGCCGACGCTTCGCCGAAGTCGAACGGCATCGCGGCCAACCCCCACTATGGCAACATCACCGAGGTCAGCATGAACTCGGGC
>DASQSO010000253.1:0-7240 GCA_035642335.1 Caulobacteraceae bacterium | reverse complement strand
AACTATCCGGGCGGCGCCGGCCTGATGGCCGGGGCGGTGTTCGGCAAGATCGCTGGAACTAGCGCGGGTCAGCGGTCGACCACCGCGGCTTAAGGGCTGGCGCGGCCGCGTCGCTTGCGCTGATATGGCTTCATGCCCACCGCCAAGCTGCCGAACATCGAACTCCATTACGAACGCGCCGGCGCCGGGCCGCCGCTGGTGTTCATCTCCGGCACCGGCGGCGACCTGCGGGTCAAGCCGAATGTGCTCGACGGACCGTTCCCGAAGAGCTTCGACCTTGTCGCCTACGACCAGCGCGGCCTCGGCCGGTCGGAAAAGCCGGACATCGACTACAGCATGGCCGACTACGCCGATGACGCCGCTGCCTTGATGGACCATCTCGGCTGGGCCTCGGCCAAGGTGGTCGGCGTCTCCTTCGGCGGCATGGTGGCCCAGGAGCTGACCTTGAGACATCCAGACAAGGTCGAGCGGCTGGTGCTGGCCTGCACCTCGCCCGGCGGCGAAGGCGGCGCCTCCTATCCCTTCCATGAAATCCAGCACCTGAAGGGCGAAGATCGCGCCCGCCACCTGATCCCGGTCTCCGACACCCGCCGCGACGCCGCCTGGCAAGCCGCGAATGCCGATCAGTTCGCACAGTTCGTCGCCATGGGCGCGGCCGATCCCTACGCTGGCGAACCCGGCCGCGAGATGGGCGCGCGCCGCCAGCTGGAAGCCCGCGCCAAACATGACGCCTGGGAGCGACTGGACCGGATCGAATGCCCGGTGCTGATCGCCGCCGGCCGCCATGACGGCGTCGCCCTGCCGGAAACCCAGGAGCGGATGGCCGGCCGCATCATCGGCTCCGAGCTGCGCTTCTTCGAGGGCGGCCACCTGTTCATACTGCAGGACCGCGACGCGACCCCGGCCATGGTCGAGTTCCTGAACCGCTGACCTTTCCGTGGCCCCAAAATAACCGTCATCCCCCGCTGGAGCCGCGCAGCGGCGGAATGCGGGGGATCCATAGACACTGATCCAAGACGGTGTTCATGGGTTGCCCGGACAAGCCGGGCAATGACGGAAAGGCAGCAGCAGGACGCAGTTTCGAACTGACGTGGATCGCCGTTTAACCCTGCTTGAGCTATGCCGATGCATGGCCCGCCCGCGAGTCCCGTCCTTCTCCCGAACCCCGCGCACTCCGCGCGGGCGGCGGCGCGAGTCCAACGCCCTGCCGCCAGTGGGGGTGGCGGACGTGGTCGAGCGCGACGCCGACGGCGACCTCTTCGTCCGCCTGAGTAAGGGCGCGGCGGACGCGCCGACCATCCGGCTGGCGCCTGACCGGGGCGAAGCCGCCGCCGGCGCGCCCGGCATGGGCGATCGGCTGCTGGTGCGGTTCGAGCGGCTGGAGGGCGGCGAGATCGAGGCCAGGCTGATCAAGCGCCTCGGCCAGAGCGCCCACCGCCTGCTGGGGGTGGTGCGCAAGGGCCGCGGCGAGACCCGGGTCGAGCCAGTCGACCGCAAGAGCCGCGACCGGTTGATCCTGACAGGCCCCGAGGCCATGGCCCTGCGCGACGGCGACCTAGTGCTGGCCGAGGTCGGGCCGGCGCGCGAACGCTACGGCCCCAAGCACGGCAAGCTCTTGGAAGTGGTCGGGCGCGAGGACGAGCCGCGCGCCGCCTCGATGATCGCCATCCACAGCCATGGCCTGCCCACCGGCTTCACCCCCGCCGCCGAGGCGGACGCGGAAGCCGCCGAGCCCCCCACCCTGTCCGGCCGCACCGACCTGCGCGACCTGCCGCTGATCACCATCGACCCGTCCGACGCCCGCGATCACGACGACGCCGTGTACGCTCACCCGGACGACGACCCGGAAAACGGCAAGGGCTGGGTGCTCTGGGTCGCCATCGCCGACGTCGCGGCCTATGTCCGCCCCGGCTCGGCCCTGGACCGCGAAGCGCGCGACAAGGCCAACAGCACCTACTTCCCCGACCGGGTCGAGCCGATGCTGCCCGAGCGGCTCTCCAATGGGCTCTGCTCATTGCGCCAGGGCGAGGCGCGCGCCTGCATCGCCGTGCGCATGGTGTTCGATGCCGAGGGCCGCAAGCGCTCGCATCGCTTCGTGCGCGGCCTGATGCGCTCGGCCGCCAAGCTGGCCTATGAGCAGGCCCAGGCCGCTATCGACGGCCGGACGGACGATGTGACCGGGCCGCTGCTCGAGCCGGTTCTGAAGCCGCTCTGGGCCGCCTATGGCGCGCTTAAGATCGGCCGGGACAAGCGCTCGCCGCTGGAGATCGAGAGCGCCGAGCGCCGCATCGTCATCGGCGCCGACGGCAAGGTCGCCTCGATCACGCCCCGGTCCTATCTCGAGGCCAACAGGCTGATCGAAGAGATGATGATTCAGGCCAATATCTCAGCCGCCGAGACCCTGGAGCAGCGCCACATGCCGCTGATCTACCGGGTGCACGAGGCCCCCAGCCAGGAGAAGCTGAAGAACCTCACCGACTTCCTCTCGACGCTGGACGTGCGCTGGACCATGGGCGAGGCGCCGCGCACCGAGCGCTTCAACCGGCTGCTGGAGCAGATGCGGGGCACGCCGCACGCCGAGATCGTCAACGAGGTGGTGCTGCGCACCCAGATGCAGGCCATCTACAGCCCCGACAATGTCGGCCACTTCGGGCTGAACCTCGACCGCTACGCCCATTTCACCTCGCCGATCCGCCGCTATGCCGACCTGATCGTGCACCGGGGCCTGATCCGCGCCCTCGGCCTCGGCGGCGACGGCCTGACCGATGTCGAGATCGCCACCCTGACCGAGACCGCCGAGCACATCACCCTTGCCGAGCGGCGCGCCATGGCCGCCGAGCGCGACGCAACCGACCGCTATGTCGCCGCCTTCATGGAGGGCCGTGAGGGCGCCGAATTCACCGGCCGCATCACCGGCGTCACCCGCTTCGGCCTGTTCATCCGGCTGGAAGAGACCGGCGCCGATGGCCTTGTCCCGGTCTCGACCCTTGGCGGCGAATATTTCATCCACGACGACCGCGCCCACGCCCTGATCGGCGAGCGCAGCGGCCGGCGCTGGCGGCTGGGCGCGGAGGTCGATGTGCGGCTGCGCGAGGCGACGCCGATCACCGGCGGCCTGCTCTTCGAGATGCTGAGCGAGCCCGAGCCGCCGGACCCGAAGGCGCCGCGCGCCCGATTGGGCGTCCGCCGGCGAGGGCGTCGTTAGGAGGCGCCGCTAGGGCAGGCTTTTCGAGCGCCCAAGGACCCGCGATAGTAGCGCGCATGGACAAGCCGATCATCGAACCGCCCGCCCAGCGCCGCCCGGACGTCGGCGATCGCCCGCCCGGGACCCGCAGCGTCCGGCCGCGGGACGCCGCCACCCTGATCATCGTGCGCCGCGACGCCAAAAAGCCGCGGGTGCTGATGGGCCGCCGCGGCGCCGGCCACGACTTCATGCCCGACAAGTGGGTCTTCCCCGGCGGCCGCATCGATCGCAGCGACTTTCGCGCCCCGACCGCCAACGAGCTTCGCCCCGACGTCGCCGCGCGGCTGGCCGAGGGCGCCATTCCGCGCCGCGCCCGGGCGCTGGCGCTGTCCGCCATCCGCGAGACCTTCGAGGAGGCGGGTCTGCTGCTGGCTCAGGCGGCCGAGCCACGCGTCGTCGCCGGCCCCTGGCGCGACTTCTTCGCCATCGGCGCCCTGCCCGACCTGGAGGCGCTGGACATCATCGCTCGCGCGGTGACCCCGCCCTCGCGGTTCAAGCGCTTCGACGCCCGCTTCTTCGTCGCCGAGGCCGACCGGCTGCTCAGCCTGGAGCGGCGGCCCGATTGCGGCGAGCTGGACGAGATCGCCTGGGTCGACCTGGACGAAGCCCTGGCGCTCGATCTGCCGGAGATCACCCGCTATGTGCTGCGCGAGCTGCAGACGCGGCTGGACAACCCGGACGGGCCGGCGCGCTTCATGCGCTTCTGGCGCGGCCGGCGGTTCGCCGAACAGATCTCGTAAGGGCCGGGCCTAGTAGAGGCCAGGGATCAACCGGTACGGGGTCGCGGCGCGGAAGCTCGCGAAGCCCTTGTCATGGGCCAGAACCCGTTCCTCGGCGGCGATGCGGCAGATCTGCAGGCCGAGGCCGACGCCATAGATGGCGGCGTTGTAAAGGGTTGGGTTGAGCAGGAAAAAACCACTCTGGCCAATCAGATAGGCCGCATAGATCGGGTGGCGCACGATGCGATAGGGGCCGGTGACCTTCAGGCCGCGATTGGCCGGCGCTATGCCGAAGCTGAAGCGCAGGGTGAGCTTGGCGATGACCTGGAACAACAGGCCCGACAGCATCAGGCCGGCGCAGACGCCGATCGGCGCCAGCGGCGCCAGATGGGCCATGGGGCGCACCAGCAGCGGGGCCGCGGTCGCGCCAACCGCCAGGGCCCAGTCCATCGGCTTCAACGAAAGTTCGCTAGCCCGGCGGCGCAGCAGGATCAGCACAACGGCCAGAGCCTCGGCGGAGAGCTGCAGGTAGTTGAACCAGCTGCCGCCCGATCCGACCGACTGCCAGACGCGGGACGCCATCAGGGCGAAGAGGCCCAGTATAAAAACCTTCTCGATCACGTCGAGAAGGTTCAGCAGGCGCCCATTGGCGACGGTCGGCGCCGCGGCGGCGGCAACGGGCTGTTCGGCCAAATCCATGGCGTCGATTTGGCGTGGCAACCGATAAGAATCGATGAAGGCGCTGGGCGCCTGACGCCGAAGTCCCTACGTGGGAGCCTGTGGCCGGGTCGCCGGGTCCGAGGAGTTCCGATGTCGTCACCTGCATCCCCCGGCCAAGGTGGGGCCCTCCCGCCCTTGCAAGGAATGCCGCTGGCGATCATCGCCGTGGCTCTGGCGCTCGGCACCTTCATGCAGGTGCTCGACTCGACCATCGCCAACGTCTCGATCCCGACCATATCGGGAAACCTGGGCGTCGCTCCCGATCAGGGCACCTGGGTCATCACCCTGTTCGCCATGTCCAACGGCGTCTCGGTGCCGCTGACCGGCTGGCTGATGGGCCGCTACGGCGTGGTGAGGGTCTTCTGCGCCTCGGTGGCGCTGTTCACCGCCGCCTCATTCCTGTGCGGGATCGCCTGGGACCTGCCGTCGCTGCTGGCCTTCCGGATCTTGCAGGGCGCGGTCTCCGGACCGATGATTCCAGGCTCCCAGGCGCTGCTGATCTCGATCTTCGCCCCGTCCAGGCGCGGCCTCGCGCTCGGCATCTGGTCGATGACCACCCTGGTCGCGCCGATCTGCGGCCCGATTCTGGGCGGCTGGATCTCCGACAACATCTCCTGGCGTTGGATCTTCTACATCAACGTACCGATCGGCATCCTCTGCACCGTGGTCTGCTTCCGCGGCCTGATCGCCAGGGAGACCCCGACCTTCAAGCGGTCGATCGACACCGTGGGCTTCCTCTTTCTTCTGGTCTGGGTCGGCGCGGTGCAGGTGTTGCTGGACCGCGGCGAGGATGCGGACTGGTTCCATTCGCCGCTGATCATCGGGCTGGCGATCGCCTCGGTCATCGGTTTCGCCTCCTGGCTGATCTGGGAGCTGACCGAGGCCAACCCGATCGTCGACCTGTCGCTGTTCAAGTCGCGCAACTTCGCCGTCGGCACCGTGGTCTTCTGCGTGGCCTACGCCGTCTTCTTCGGCGGCAACGTGCTGCAGCCCCTCTGGCTGCAGACCCGCCTTGACTACATCGCCACCTGGGCGGGCCTCGTGGCGGCGCCCAGCGGCGTCGTCGCCGTCCTGCTGACGCCGGTCTTCTCGCGGTTCAGCGCCACGGTGGACGCGCGGATAACTGCCACCCTGGCGCTGATCGCCTTCAGCGCCTCCTTCTTCATGCGCTCGGGCTGGACGCCGGATTCGAGCTTCGGCGTCCTGATCGTCCCCATGCTGGTGCAGGGCGTGGCCATGAGCACCTTCTTCATCTCGATGATCACCATCCAACTCAAAGATGTGCCGCCGGCGCAGACCCCTTCGGCCAGCGGGCTTTCCAACTTCGTGCGCATCACCGGCGGCGGGTTCGCCGCCTCGCTGACCACCGCGCTCTGGGACCGGCGCGCGACCCTGCACCAGTCGCACCTGGCCGACATCCAACCGAACCAGACGCCGGAATGGACTCAGGCCCTCTCCAGCCTGCGGCACGCCGGCATGGGCGCCCAGCAGGCCCTCGGCGCCCTGACCAACCAGGTGGTCAATCAGGCCTATACGGTCGCGGCCCTGGACATCTTCTGGCTGTTCGGACTGCTGTCGGTGCTGATGGCGCCCTTGATCTGGTTCACCCACCGCTCGCTCGCCGGAGGCGGCCCAGTGGCGGCGGACTAAAGCCGATGAACACCCACGTCATCGTCCTCAACGGGGCTAGCAGCGTCGGTAAGAGCTCGACGGCCAAGGCGCTTCAGGAGATCGCCACGGCCCAGTTCCTGCATGTGCGGATGGACGCCTTCCTGGAGATGCTGCCGGCGGCGATGTTCGGGCATGCGGACGGCTATATATTCGAAACCGTGCAGGATCAGGGCAAGCCGTCGGTGGTCATCAGGACGGGTCCGGTCATGGAGCGGACCCTGCGCGGCATGCGCCATGCGATCGCCGCGATGGCCGCCCAGGGCAACAACCTGATCGTCGACGACGTCATGTTCGACGGCGTCGAGCAGCGAGCTTATCGCGAGCTACTGGCGCCGTTCGAAACCCATTTCGTCGGACTTTTCGCTCCCTTGGGCGTGATCGAGGCCCGGGAGCGCGAGCGCGGAGACCGGGCAATCGGCCTGGCGCGCTGGCAATACGACCGCGTTCACGGCGGGTTGACCTATGATCTGGAGATCGACACCACCGTCGCCACGCCGGCGGAATGCGCCGAACAGATCAAGGCCGCCTTCGGGCTTTAGGCGAGGCCGCCATTGACTTGGCGAGCGCGGTCAGTATGGTCCGCGCCTCCGAATTTCCGCGTGAAAAGACCAGACAGACTCGCATGGCCAAGCCCGCCTCCATCAAGATCCGCCTGAACTCCACGGCGGATACCGGCTTCTTCTATGTCACCAAGAAGAACGCCCGCACCATGACCGAGAAGATGGTGGTGAAGAAATACGACCCGGTCGTGCGCAAGCACGTCGAGTTCAAGGAAGGCAAGATCAAGTAAGAGTTACGCCTCAGCGAGCGCGTCTCTCACTGCCTTCGCCGCCACGCTCACCGCTTCATGCGCCTGCGGTAGCACCGTCTGCAAATAGATAAAGCA
>DASQSO010000252.1:0-3365 GCA_035642335.1 Caulobacteraceae bacterium | reverse complement strand
CGACGGTGCTGAATACGTAAAGCTCCTCGACGCCATCAACGTGGCGATGGTCTCCCTTTGGACGTTCGTTGTCATAGCCAACGATCCGCCGGCCTGGGTGGCCGTAGAACAGCCGATACTTGTAGCTGTGCACGCAGCCTTCGACCGGCCGTGGCACAAGCCAGATCACCAGCTCCAGAATGGCGCCGTCCGAAAGAATGCTCTTTTGGCGGCGAAGAAGTTGGGCTCTATCGTTGGCCAAAATGCCAACGCTTAGGTGTGTTGTCAATCATGCCAACAGCGCCGTCAATGCTTGGCCAAGGTCGCCAGCTGGTCGTGGGCGATCTGCTGCATGGCCGTGGCCTGGGCCGGGGAAATGCCCAGCTCCATGGCGGCGGTCTCGCGTGGGCCGAGCGACAGGGGGTCCTTGCCGGTGACCGCGCCGAACACCATCAGCGCCTGGATATAATAGCCGAAACTAGAGGCGTGGTAGTTGTCGTATGCCCACAGATCGACCTTGCCCGGCGCGAGGCCATCGTAAGGGTTGGGGCCGGCGAAACCGGTGTCGAAGGCGCGGTTCCAGGCCAGGCCGACCGGGATCACCCCGGCGATCAGCGGCGATCCGGCCGCGGCCTGGTCGTAGCCGGCCTCGACATCCTTGGCCATCGCCCCGATCGGCTTGCCGTACCAATGGCCGGTGGTCAGATAGGTCAGGTCCGCCCGCGACCAGGTGGCCGTCAGCCGCACGTCGACGCGGGGGTTCTTGTCGTGGAACATCTTGGCCATGACCGCGGCCGAGGTGATCAGGCTGGCCGAATCCCCCGGCTTGGCCGCGTCCAGCGTCGAGAAGCTCTGCAGCACCACGTGGTCCCAGGCCTGGTCGATCACCGCCCGCTTGTTGTCCAGGTGGTATTGCAGGTCCTTGCCGCCGACCGTCTCCAGACTGACGGTGTAGTCGAGTCCAGCCTCGGCGGCGAAGGTCTTGAACAGGGCCGGCACGCCGCCGACCCCGCCGCCATTCAGGTCGGTGACGGTCGCGGCGTGGAACTTCCAGACCGGCGACAGCGCGCCGAATGTGAAGCTATTGCCGACGAAAAGGATGCTATCCGCACTCGCCTGGCTGGCGCTCGCCGCCAGCAGAACCAGCGCCGCCGCGCCGCATGTCATCCGCCCCATGTCCCTGCCTCCGCCCCTGGTCTTTTCTTGGCGACCAGTGAGGACGCGGCGGCGTTTAAGGTCAACCGCCGGGCTGGCGTAGACCATGCGCCGGGATCAGATTAGCGGCTTAAAAGGGAGCTGAAACGCCATGAGCGACGATCAGGAAGGACCAGGCGGCCCCGATCTCACCAAGGGCGTACTCGCCGGCGAGGTGATCGAGGGCACGATGCTGTCCGGCAAGGTGGGCGACGATCCGGTGCTGGTGGCGCGGGTGGACGGGGCGCTGTTCGCCATCGGCGCCAGCTGCACCCATTATCACGGGCCGCTTGGCGAGGGGCTGCTGGTCGGCCACGAGGTGCGCTGTCCCTGGCACCACGGCCGCTTTTGCCTGCGCACCGGTGAAGCGCTGGGCGGGCCGCCGATCGATCCGGTCGATTGCTGGGCGGTCGAGGAGCGCGACGGCAAGATCTTCGTCAAGGCCAAGGCCGATGCGCCGAAGCCGGCTGCCAAATCTTCCAAGGGCCCCCGACGCATCCTGATCGCCGGCGGTGGCGCGGGCGGCTTCGCGGCGGCGGAGATGCTGCGCCGCCACGGCTATGACGGGGCCTTGAGCCTGGTCAGCTCCGACGTCGACGCCCCCTACGACCGGCCGAACTGCTCGAAGGACTATCTGGCGGGCGAGGCGCCGGCCGAATGGATGCCGCTGCGCGAAGACGGCTGGTACCAGGACCACGACATCGACCTGAAGCTGAAGACCGAAATCACCGGGATCGATCTGGCCGCCGGCAAGGCGTCCTCGAAGGGCGGCGCCGACCTAGGCTTCGACGCCGTGGTCCTGGCCCTGGGCGCCGAGCCGCAGCGCCCGCCCATCCTCGGCTTCGACGGTCCCAAGGTCTTCACCCTGCGCTCGCTGACCGACGCCAAGGCGATCCTGGCCGCCGCCAAGCGCGCCAAACGGGTCGCCGTGGTCGGCGCCAGCTTCATCGGGCTGGAGACCGCCGCCTCGCTGAAGCATCAGGGGCTCGACGTGCATGTCGCCGCGCCGGAGGCGATCCCGCTCGCGCGCATCCTCGGCAATGCGGTCGGCGAGTGGGTCCGCTCGCTGCACGAGCAGGCCGGGATCGTCTTCCACCTCGGCCGCCAGGTGCGGGGCTATGCGGACGGTAAGCTCGGCCTGGACAATGGCGAGGCGATCGAGGCCGACTTCGTCATCTGCGGCACGGGGGTGAAGCCGCGCACGGCGCTGGCGGAGACGGCCGGCCTGAAGGTCGACAACGGCGTGGTCGTCGACCGCTGGCTGCGCGCCTCGGCGGCCAACGTCTACGCCGTCGGCGACATCGCCCGCTTCCCCGAGGCGCATACGAGCAAGCTGATCCGGGTCGAGCACTGGGTGCATGCCGAACGCCAGGGCCAGCACGTCGCCCGCATGCTGCTGGGCGACGACGCGCCGTTCGACGACACGCCCTTCTTCTGGAGCGTCCACCAGGGCAAGACCATCAACTATGTCGGCCACGCCGGCGACTTCGATCCACCGAAGATCGAAGGCTCGCTGGAGAAGGAAGACGCCCTCATCCGCCTGGCCAAGGACGGCCGCGCCCTGGCCGTGGCCACCGTCGGCCGCGACCTCGACAGCCTGAAGGCGGGGCTGCGGTTCGAGAGGGAAGCCAAGCCCGCGTGACGCCTATTGGTGGGCGGCCTCGAGCTTATAGCCGTCAGGATCGATGACGAAGGCGGCGTAGTAGGTCGCGCCGTAGTGGGGCCTTAAGCCCGGCGCGCCGTCGCTGGTCCCGCCGGCGGCGATGGCGGCGGCGTGAAAGCGGTCGACCGCCTCGCGGCTGGCGGCATCGAAGGCCAGATGGAATCCGGCGCCCGGCGATCGCGCCTCCGGCCTGGGGAACAGGGCGAGCTTATCCTTGCCCGCCTCGACGCCGTAGCCGACGCCGTTCTGGCTGGCCCAGACGCGGGCATAGCCGAGCTCCGTCATGGCCGCGTCGTAGAACAGCATCGAGCGCGGCAAATCCGTCACGCCGAAGGAAAGATGACCGATCATGGCAAGCTCCGCCGTTGGCGCCGCGCCCCGGGCGGCGGACAAGGCGCGAGGTTAGATCGGGAGCGCCATCGATGGATATCCAACTTCGAAACCTGCGGGCCGGCGACCGCGACCGGCTGGCCGAGGTCGATGGCGGCAACGGCTGGAACCCCGACCCCGCCCTCTGGGCGATCTACCT
>DASQSO010000251.1:0-5471 GCA_035642335.1 Caulobacteraceae bacterium | reverse complement strand
GAAGGCGACTACGACCACCTGGCGCGGCTCTGGGAATGGCATGTGATCGGCGAAGACGAGGCCGCCGATTGACCAGCGCCATCCAGACCCAGGTCCGCGCCTCCGATCCCGCCCGATCGGTCTTCGTCACCGCCAATGCGGGCTCGGGCAAGACCTCGACCCTGGTCAGCCGGGTGGCGCGGCTGCTGCTGCGCGGCGCGGCGCCCGAGGCCATCCTCTGCGTCACCTATACCAAGGCGGCGGCCGCGGAGATGCAGCGGCGCCTGTTCGAGGTGCTGGGCGACTGGGCGGTGGCTGGAGACGAAGAGTTGGCCGCGAAACTGGCCGCGTTGGACGAACAGCCACGCGACCTGGCCCGCGCGCGGCAGCTGTTCGCTCGCGCCCTGGAGACGCCAGGCGGCCTGAAGATCCAGACCATCCACGCCTTCTGCGAGAAGCTGCTGAAGCGCTTTCCGCTCGAAGCCGGGGTCTCGCCAGGCTTCCAGGTGCTGGAGGACGCCGCCGCCGCCGAGGTCTCGGCCTACGCCCGCGACGCCGTCGCCGAGGCCGCCATAGAGAGCCCCGATGGCCCCATCGGCAAGGCCTACGCCCACTTCGCCGTCGAGCTGGACTGGCAGCGGTTCAATACCATGTTCACCGATTTCGCCGCGCGGCGGGCGGCGATCCAGGCCTATGTCGCCGCCAGTGATGCGGACGGCGGCTACGGCGCCGACATCTGGTTCCGCTGCGGCTTCGACGCGCGCACCGAGCCGGAGACGATCGAGGCCGAGGCGGTCGCCGGCGTCGACTGGGTCGCCTGGCGGGACGCCGCCGCCGTCCTGGCGAACGGATCGCCCAACGATCAGGCCCTCGCCGCCGCCATGGTCGAGGCCGCCGCCGGCCAGCTGTTCGGCCCAGTCTGGGCTGCCTTCTGCACCGTCAAGGGCGAGCCGAGAAAGAGCCTGGGCACGCGGTCCATCGACGCCGGCGTACGCGCCTGGCTGGCCGACGAGCAGGGCCGGCTGGGTGCGGCCCGCGACCGGGCCAAGGCGGCGCGGATCGCCCGCGACACCGAGTACGCCGTCACGCTCGCCCTCACCTATGCCGAGCTCTACGAGGGCCAGAAGGCGGCGGTCGGCGCCCTCGACTTCGGCGACCTGATCGGCCGCACCTGGGAGCTGCTCAAGGTCCGCGCCGATGCTGCCTGGGTGCTCTACAAGCTGGACGACGGCATCGACCACATCCTCTTGGACGAGGCACAGGACACCGCCCCCGAACAATGGGGCATTCTCCACGCCCTCACCGACGAGTTCTTCGCCGGCACCGGCCGGGAACGGCGCGCCGACCGCACGGTCTTCGCCATCGGCGACGAAAAGCAGTCGATCTATTCCTTCCAGGGCGCCCGCCCGGAGAGGTTCCAGCGCGAAGCCGAGGCCTATCGCGATCAGGTGATCGGCGCCCGCGGCGACTTCATCGAGCTGCCGCTGGAGGACAACTGGCGCTCCACCCCGGAGGTGCTGCGCTTCGTCGATGCGGTTTTCGCCGAGCCCGACCTCGCCGCGGGCCTCACCCCCGGGCGCGACGCCGGACGCCTGCGTCACCGGCCGCTGCGCGAGGCGGGCTTCGGCGCGGTGGAGTTCTGGTCGCTGATGGAGAGCGAACCGGAGGAGGAGACCGATCCCTGGGCCCCCGTCGATCGCGAGCCTAAGGAGAGCGGCGGCAAGAAGCTGGCCCGCCGCATCGCCCGCTCCATCCGAGCCATGATCGACGTCAGGACCGCGGTGTTCGACAAACAGGCCAAGGCGCTGCGCCCGGCTGTTGCCGGCGACTTCCTGATCCTGGTGCGGCGGCGAAACCCGCTGTTTCATGAGATCATTCGGGCGCTGAAACGCGAGGGCGTCGCCTCTGGCGGCGCCGACCGGCTGAAACTTTCCGAGCACATCGTCTTCCAGGACCTGGTGGCGCTTGGCCGCTTCGCGCGCTTCCCGGGCGACGACCTGACGCTCGCCGCCCTGCTGCGCAGCCCGTTCTGCGACATCGACGAGGATGGCCTGTTCGACCTGGCTTATCGACGGGGCGCATCGTCCCTGTGGGCAACGCTGAACGCCCGCGCGGCCGAGCGGCCCGAATGGGCGAAGGCGCGCGATCTCTTGGCCTGGGCCAGAGGTGAGGCGTGGTCCCGGCCGCCGTTCGACTTCTACAGCCGCGCCTTGAGCCGGCTGGACGGCGATGGACGCTCCATGCGCGCGCGCCTGCTCACCCGCTTCGGCCGCGAAGCGGAGGACGCGATCGAGGCTTTCCTTGGCGAAGCGCTTGGCCTGGAGCAGCGCCGCGTCCATGACCTGGAGCGGTTCCTGGACGAGATGGTGCAGACCGACCTGGAGGTGAAGCGCGAGGCCGAGGACCAGGGCGGCGAGGTCAGGGTGATGACCGTCCACGGCGCCAAGGGGCTGGAGGCGCCCATCGTCATCCTGCCCGACACCACCACCCGCGCCCGCGCCCAGGGCGGGCCGCTGCTGGAGAGCGAGGACGGCTTCCTCTGGGCGCCGCGCAAGGCGGACGACTGCCCGGCCTCCGCCGAGGCCCGCGCCGCCCGTGAAGAGGCCGCCGACCAGGAGAGCCTGCGCCTGCTCTACGTCGCCCTGACCCGGGCCCGCGACCGACTGATCGTGGCCGGGGTGAAGACCGAGAACCAATACTATCGCGGCAGCTGGCACGACCTCGCGGCGCGCGGCCTTGAGCGACCCGAGATCGACGCCGAGACCCGGGTGATCGAGGCGGACGGGGAAGACCACGACGAGGGTCTGCGCCGCCTCGGTGCCGATCCTCTGACGGCGGTCGCGCTGGCCGGTCCCGCCGGGCCCATCGCTGCCCTGCCGGCCTGGGCGCGGCGGTTCGCGCCGCTCGAGCCGCTGGTGGCGCGCTACGCCTCGCCGTCCAATTTCGTCGACGCGGAGAAAGGGCCCGCGCCCTCGCCGCTGGCCGAGCGCGACGGCCTCGGACGCTTCCGGCGCGGCATCCTGATCCACCGGCTGCTGCAGCTGCTGCCCGACCTGGCCGCCGCGGCGCGCCCGAAAGCGGCGGTAAGCCTGCTGGCCCGCGAGCCCGACCTGACGGACAGCCAGCGCCAGGAGATGGCCGCCGCCGCCCTTGGCGTCCTGGATGACGACCGCTTCGCCGCCGTGTTCGGCCCCGGCTCGCGCGCCGAGGCCGCCATTGCCGGCGGCGCCAAGACCCTGCCGCCGGGCCTGGCGGTCTCCGGCCGCATCGACCGGCTGTTGGTCGAGCCCGGCCGGGTGCTGGTGGTGGATTTCAAGACCAATCGCCCAGCCCCCGACCGCGTCGAGGACGCCGACCCAGCCTATCTCACCCAGATGGCGATCTATGTCGCGGTGCTGACCGAGGTCTTCCCCGGCCGCGCCGTCGAGGCCGCCATTGTCTGGACCGACGGACCAAAGCTCATGCCGATTCCAGAAAAGATCGTGCGCGAAACCCTGGCCGGGATAGGGGCCGACAGTTGAACGGCGGCCCGGCTCTGCTTAGATCGCAAGCCAGGAGCCCATCACGGGCCAATCCAGTTGGGAGCTTACGCTCAATGAGCACCGTCACGGTCACCGACGAATCCTTCGAGCAGGACGTGCTGAAGGCCGGCAAGCCGGTCCTGGTCGACTTCTGGGCCGAATGGTGCGGACCCTGCAAGCAGATCGCCCCGGCCCTGGAGCAGATCGCCGAGGAACTGCACGACCAGGTCACCATCGCCAAGCTGAACATCGAGGACAGCCCCACCACCCCGTCGCGCTACGGCGTGCGCGGCATCCCGACCATGATGCTGTTCAAGGACGGCCAGATGGCCTCAATGAAGGTCGGCGCCATGCCCAAGCAGAAGATCCTCGAGTGGCTGAGTGAAACCGGCGTCAAGGCCCCGGCGGTCTAGCTGAACCACGCGCCGGCGGCCCGCCGTCACCCTCGCCGGGCAGGCGAATAATGCACGTATAGCGTTGCTAGTCCTGCCTTTGTTGCGTCTCGGACACGGCTGTTCAACCAACGGCTATCTCGCCGCCGCATTCTCGTTTTCGGGCTGGGAGGCGCGGGGGAGAGACGCCGCGGCTGACTGCGCCCTTGTCTGGCGACAGCTTGGTCGGCCAATCTCGACCGCCGTACACATCGCCGCGCGCCAAGCGGCGATTGATGCTACAGAAGTAGACGTGGCCTTGAAGCACATCCTGATCGCCACGCCGACGACCAACGGCGTGATGAAAAGCAAGACCGCGACCACGTTGATCGTGCTGATGCGCCAGCTGACCCGGGCCGGCGTCGTCGCGGAGTACCTGAACGTCGATTCCTCCGACATCGTCTACGCGCGCAATCTCTATGCGCGCGAGCTGCTGAAATCCGAGAGCCTGGACGGGCTTCTGTTCGTCGATTCGGACATGCAGTTCCGGCCCGCCCTGGTGCTGAAGATGCTGAAGCTCGACCGCGACCTGGTCGGCGCCGCCTATCCCAAGCGGCGCCTGGACGTGGATCGGTTCGCGCGCGCCATGGCGGAATCGGACGACGGCTCGCCGCAGACCCAGGCGCGAGCCCTGGCCAGGACCTACGAGTTCACCGTGGTGCCCTCGTGGGAGCGGCCCAACCTCTCAAGGCTGGAGGTCGTCGGCGGCTTTGCGAAAATGGCGGCCGCCGGCATGGGCTGCACCCTGATCGGCCGGACGGTGTTCCAGGCGATGATTGACGGCAAGGTGGTGGACCGGCGCAAGGATGTCATCGACGGCGTCGAGCAGCTGGGCTGGGGCTTCTTCGACTGTCTCCAGGTGGGAGACGTGACCCTCTCGGAGGACTTTTCCTTCTGCTATCGCTGGACCCGCCTGCTGGGCCGCGACCTTTGGGTCAATGTCGACGAGCAGATCACCCACCTGGGCGACTTCAGCCATCAGGCCCGCTACCTGGACCGTATGGCCAAGATCGCCGGGCCGGGCGGCGCCGAGACCACCCCCGCCCCGACGGCCGACCCCGACACGATCGAGCTGGATCTGGACTGGATCGCCCAGGCCAACTCCTGAGGCCCAGCTTGCGGCCCTCCGTGAATTCCTCTACGCGGCCCCCGCACCGGGGGCCCGCGGAGATCGACACCATGCAAACGACCGTACTGATGGCCGCGCTTTCGCTGACGTTGGGCGCCGCCAACGCCATGGCGCAAACGCCGCAAGAGCAAGCCGCCATCGTCCTGCCGCACGCCTACAGCGGCTATTCCCAGCCTGAGATCACCAAGTGCCAGGGCAACGGTCCGCTATCGCGCGAGTGCACTGTGCCGGCCATGACGGCGGGGCGGTATCTCATCGAGGCCGCGGCCGCCGCCGACTCGACAGGCGCGAACGCCACCCAGACCCTGGCGATCAGGCTTTCCGGCGCGCCCTGCGTTGCGACCAACCCGGCCGCCTTCACCGGCAAGCAGGGCCTGCACGTCGGTTGCGTCGTTACCTTGCTGACTGATC
>DASQSO010000250.1:0-3518 GCA_035642335.1 Caulobacteraceae bacterium | reverse complement strand
TCTTGCCCGAGGCGCGGGCAGCCTGCGCGGCGGCGGCCCAGTCGGCGTCGCCGCCAGGGCCGGAGACCGCGCGCACTCCGTCGTCGCCGACCAGGGCGACGGCGCGGGCGGAGGGGCGGGCGGCCTTGAAGGCGGCCTCGGCGGCGTCCATGGGCTGGGTGGGCAGGTGCTGGGCGACCGCGCCGGCGGCGGTCAGAGCCGCCTGCAGCCGGGCGATCTCGCCCTCGGCGTGGCTGGCCAGGGTCTCGGCCGCCGCGGCCGAGCTGTCGCCGAGAACGGGGGCTTGCCGCGCCGCCCGCTCCAGCTTGACGAAGGCGAAGCCGGTGTACACAGCTAGGATGACCAGGACGAGCAGGACGGCGATACGGGTATAGGCGCTGGTCGAAGCGCGCGGGCCGGTTGCGGCGAAGGCGACTCCCTCGCCCCCGCCGAGCGCCGAACGCGCTCCGCTACCAACCCCACCGCCTGGCAAAACCACGCTCCAACCCGAGTCACCCCGCGTGACTCTACGCGCGGGCGTGGAGTCGTGTCACGCGGTCAAGCTCTCGGATCGCATACGGATTGGCCCGACGCTCGGCCGCGAAGGCGCTGGCGTCGCTGCGGCCGACTAGTCCAGAGAGCGGCTGGCCAGTTCGAAGACGTTTTTGGACAGGCCGGGGGTGTCGGCGATGCGCTGCAGCTCGGTGCGCATCAGCTGGCCCAGCGCCGGACGATAGCGCCGCCAGCCGCCCAGGGGCTCGATCAGCCGGGCCGCGGTCGTCGGGTTGAAGGCGTCCACCGCCAGGATCTGGTCGGCCAGGAAACGGTAGCCGGCGCCGGAAGGATCGTGGAAGCGCACCGGGTTGGCGCTGGTGAAGCCGCCGACCAGCGAGCGCAGGCGGTTGGGATTCTTCGCATCGAAGGCTGGGTGGGCGGTGAGGCCCAGCACCCGGCCGATGGCGTCCCGCGCCGGGCTGCGCGCCTGCACGGCGAACCACTTGTCGATGACCAGGGGCTCGTCCCTCCAGCGCTCGTAGAATTCGCTTAGCGCGGTCTCGAATTCCTCGCCGCCCATCAACATCAGCGCGTTCAGTCCGCCCATGGCGTCCGTCATGTTGGCGGAGGCGCGGAAATGACCCATGGCGCGTTCACGATTGTCCGCATGCGGATCGGCGGCCAGAAGCTCCAGGGCGCCGTTGCGCAGCGCGCGGCGTCCAGCGCTGGCGGAATCCGGCGAAAACTCGCCAGCCTCTTGCAGGCCGCCGTGCAGCCGCTGCAAGAGCTCGCTCAGGTGCACGGCCAGCCGCGTGCGCAGGGCGTCCCTGGCCTCGTGGATGGCGGCCGGATCGGCGGGGTCCTGCGCCATGGCCAGGTCAGCCTCCGAGGGCAGGGCGAGCGCCAGGGCCTTGAAGGCCGGCTCGGCCGACTGGTCGGCGAGGGCGCGGCCCATGGCGGCGGCGAAACGCTCCTCGCCGACCTCGTCGGGAGCGCCGGCGGCGCGGGCCAGGATCAGGTCGCGGGCCAGGTCCTGGCCAGCCTCCCACCGGTTGAACAGGTCGGTGTCCGACGCCATCAGCACGTAGCGGTCCCTGGGCTCACTGTCGGTGACCAGCTTCACCGGCGCGGAAAAGCCGCGCAGGGCCGACAGCACCGGCCGGCGCGCCACACCCTCCAGCCGCACCGCCGTGTGCGGCTTGTCGACCACAATTAGGGCCTGTTCGCTCCCCATGTTTTCGTTGGCGTCGCCGCCGTCGATGCGGAAGCTCTGCGGCCTGCCCTCGTCGTCGAGCAGGCCGATGGAGAGCGGGATCGGCAGCGGCCGCTTATCCGGCTGGCCCGGCGTCGGCGCCACGGCCTGGTCGATGATCAGGTCGAGGGTCTGGGCGGCCTCGTCATAGGCCTTGGCGATGGTCATCTCCGGGGTGCCAGCCTGTTCGTACCAGGCGAAGAAATCTGTCAGGTCCCTGCCCGAGACTTCGGCGAAGCACTGGATGAAGGCTTCGACCGTAGTGGCGTGGCCGTCCCAGCGCTCAAAATAGAGATCCATTCCACGGCGAAAATCCTGGTCGCCGGTCAAGGTCTTCAGCATGCGGATGACCTCTGCGCCCTTCTCGTAGATGGTCGCTGTGTAGAAGTTCTCGATCTTCAGATAGCTGGACGGCCGCACCGGATGGGCCAGGGGGCCTGCGTCCTCGGGAAACTGCCGCGCCCGCAGCATGCGCACGTCCTGGATCCTCTTGACCGCATGTCCGCGCTGGTCGGCCGAGAAGCTCTGGTCGCGGAAGACCGTCAGGCCCTCCTTCAGGCAGAGCTGGAACCAGTCGCGGCAGGTGATGCGGTCGCCGGTCCAGTTGTGGAAATATTCGTGGGCGATCACCCCCTCGATGCGCTCGTAGTCATAGTCAGTGGCAGTGGCCTGGTCGGCGAGCAGCAGCGAAGAGTTGAAGATGTTCAGCCCCTTGTTCTCCATCGCGCCGAAATTGAAGTCGCGCACGGCGACGATCATGAAGAGGTCGAGGTCGTATTCGCGTCCGAACACCTGCTCGTCCCATTTCATCGAGCGCTTCAGGGCGTCCATGGCGTAGACGGCGCGCGAGGCCATGCCGGGGTCGACATAAATGCGTAGGGCCACGGTGCGTCCGCTCATGGTAACCAGGCTGTCAGCCAGTTCGTCCAATTCGCCGGCGACCAGGGCGAACAGGTAGCAGGGCTTGGGGAAGGGGTCGCTCCAGACCGCATAGTGACGCCCGCCGGGCGCCGCGCCGGCCTTGAGCAGATTGCCGTTGGAGAGCAGGCGCGGATAGGCGGCGGCGTCGGCCTCCATGCGCACGGTGAAGCGGGAAAGCACGTCCGGCCGGTCGGCGAACCAGGTGATCTTGCGGAACCCCTCGGATTCGCACTGGGTGCAGAACCTTCCCGCCGACATGTAGAGGCCTTCCAGCGCTGTATTGCCGGCTGGATCGATCTCGACCTCGGTTTCCAGGCTGAAGGCGTCGGGCGCCGCCGCGACGGTCAAATGCTCGTCGTCAATCTCGTAGGCGCCGGGGTCGAGCGCCGCGCCGTCGATAGCGACGCTGATCGAATTCAGCCGCACCCCGTCGAGCACCAGCGGCTCGGCGTGCTCGCCGTTGCGCCGGATCGCCAACCGCGCCTTCACGCGGGTGGCGGCGGGCTCGAGGCTGAACTCGAGATGGACCTCGTCGATGAGGAAGGCGGGAGGTTTGTACTCGGCGAGCCGTACCGGCTGGGGCGTATCTGTGCGCATGGCCGCATTTAGCCAGGGCAGCGCGCGAACACCAGATGTCGCAACTAAGTCGTGTTTCCGTCAGACCTCGCCAGCCCTACTCCGCGGCCTCTGCGTGGCTGGGTTCGGGGGACGGCGGCAGTTCGGCGATCTGGCGTTCGATGGCCTCTGCCTTGCGGGCTAGGTCCAGGATCGGCGCGGGCGCGTCGTCTGGCGATTCCGCGACCAGGGCCGATAGGGCGCGGGCCAGGGCCAGGAGCTGCGGTGCGGCGGTGATCAACCGCGCCTGGGCCTC
>DASQSO010000249.1:0-3458 GCA_035642335.1 Caulobacteraceae bacterium | reverse complement strand
CTACACCAGCTTTGTCGCCGATACGGCGATGCTGGAGCTGTTCCTGGAGACCCGTCCGGCGGTGGTCAGCTTCCACTTCGGGCTTCCCCCGCCGGAGACGGTCGCCCGGCTGAAGGCCGCCGGAATCGTGCTGTTTTCATCGGCGACAAATCTCGACGAGGCCGAGCGGGCGGCGGCCGCCGGCGTCGACGCCATCGTCGCCCAGGGCTACGAGGCCGGCGGCCACCGCGGGATTTTCGATCCCGCCGCCGCCGACAGCCAGATGGGCGTGCTGGCGCTCACCCGGCTGCTTGTGAGCCGGAACGCGCTGCCGGTCATCGCCGCCGGCGCGATCATGGACGGCGCGGGGATCGCGGCTGTCCTGGAACTGGGCGCTGAAGCCGCCCAGCTTGGGACCGCCTTCATCGCCTGTGCTGAGTCGAGCGCCGACGCCTGGCACCGCGCCGCGCTGTTCGGCCTCGGCGCCGCCCAGACCGAGATGACCACGCTGATCTCTGGCCGACCGGCGCGCTGCCTGCCCAACGCCTTCACCGCCATGAACGACGGCGCCTTGGCGGGCGTGGCGATCCCGGACTACCCGATCGCCTACGACGCGGGCAAAGCCCTGGCCGCCGCGGCCAAGGCCAGGGGCGAGGGCGGCTTCGGCGCCCAGTGGGCGGGGCAGGGCGCGCCGCTGGCCCGCGCCATGCCCGCCGCCGAACTCGTTGCGACGCTTATGAGCGAACTCGCCGCCGCTCGCACTGGCGTCTAGGCGTGGTTGCGCGGATCGTTGGCCGGGTCGACATAGTCCAGGCCGAGCGGCCCGATGGCGGTCACCTGGGTGATGTATTCGCCGGACCTGGCCCAGTGGAAATGCCGCTGGTCGCCGGGCAGGACGATGACGCTGCCCGGCGCGAACGCCGTCAGCCGGCTCTCGTCGAAGGTCTCGCCCAGCCCGATGTAGAACACCCCGGAGATCACCGTGTAGACCCGATCTTCGGGATGGTGGTGCGGCGGAAACTTAAGGCCCGCCGGCGCCTTGACCCGGATCGTGTACGGACCCGGCTTGGTCGGGTCGCCGACCAGGATCCCCAGCCGCGCCTCGGGCGGGTAGGCCGGGTTCGACACCCACTCGATGTCTTCGGCGCGGGTGAAATGGAAGTGGTCTTCGTCGGGCTGGTGGGTTCGGGCCATGGACTTTCTCCCTCTCTCTTCGACGCGCCGGGCTAGGGCCGCAGCTTGGCGACGTCCCTGGCCGTGAGGTTGGAGCCCTTCGCCCCGAAGCGGGCCGTGACATAGTTGCTGACCGCGGCGATCTCGGTGTCGGAATAAGCGTTTCCGAACGCCGGCATCATCACCTGGCCCGCCGCCGTCTTGCGCTGCTCGCCGGCGATCACGGTCCGCGCGACATTATTGCCGCTCGGGTCGTTGACCGCCCGGCCGCCGGTGAGGGTGGCGTAGTTGGTCAGCGGGCTGACCCCGCTCCAGCTGTGGCAGCTGGCGCAGGCCTCCTCGAAGATCTGCTTGCCCCTCGGATCGTAGCTTGCCGTCATCACCTTCGGCGCCTCCGAGGCGGCGTCGGGACGCGGTGCGGGCAGATTGGCGCTGCCGATCGCCGGCACGGTGCGCAGGTAGGCGACGATCGCCCGGATGTCGGCCGGCGTCAGCTTGCTCAGGCTGACGTCGACGACTTCGGCCATCGGCCCGCCGGCCGAGCCACGGCCGGCGGCGTGGCCGGTCGCGAGGTACTGGGCAAGATCGGCGTCGCTCCAGCCGCCGACGCCCGAGGCGACATCGGCGGTGATGTTGTAGGCGCGCCAGCCCTCGGTCACCGCGCCGGCGAACTTGCGCCGATTGTCCAGCGCCTCGCCGAGATTGCGGTCGGTATGGCAGTCGCCGCAGTGGGCCAGGGCCTCGGTAAGATAGGCGCCGCGGTTCCACTCCGGGCTGCGGTCGGTGTGCGGTTGGAAGCGGTGGTTGGGATTGTAGGCCAAAGACCAGACCGCCATCAGCCAGCGCTGGTTGAAGGGAAAGCCCAGCGCGTTCGGCGGCGGCGCGGCCGTCACTTTCGGCAGGCTGAACAGATAGGCCTTGATGGCGATGGCGTCGTCGTCGGTGAGCAGGGTGTAGGCCTCGTAGGGGAAGGCCGGATAGAGGTGCGATCCGTCCTTGGCGACGCCCTCGTGCACCGCGCGCACGAAGTCCGCGTCGCTCCAGGTTCCGATGCCGGTGGTGGGATCGGCGGTGATGTTGGGCGAATAGAGCGTGCCGAACGCGGTCTTGAACGCCAGGCCGCCGGCGAAGGGCGTTCCGCCCGGCGCGGTGTGGCAGACCTGGCAGTCGGCGGCCTGGGTCAGGTAGCGGCCGCGGGTGATGATGTCGGTGGTGCGCAGCTCGGTGGGAACGCCTGTCGGGTTTGGCCCGGCATAGTCGGCCAGGGTCACCGGATGGCCGCCGGCGAAGGCGAGAGCCCGCGGCGGGATCATCCACCAGGCGACCCCGAGCCCGACGATGATGGTCACCGCCAGGACGCCCAGGGCGATCTTCCGCCGCCGGGACATCGGTTTCATGCCCGCGCGCCCTTGGCCAGCAGGGTGCGGTCGATCGGCATGCGCCGCAGCGCCACGCCGGTGGCGGCATAGATCGCATTGCGCAGCGACGGGATAGAGGCGGTGGTGCCGGTCTCGCCGATGCCGCCGGGGGCCTCGCCGTTGCGGATCAGGTGCACGGTGATCGGCGGGACCTGGTCCATCCGCAGGATGCGATAGTCATGGAAGTTGCTCTGCTGCACCCGGCCTTTTTCAAGCGTGATGCCGCCGTAGAGGGCCGCGGTCAGCCCGAACACCAGGCCGCCCTGCAGCTGGGCCATGACCGTGTCGGGATTGATGACCGTGCCGGTGTCGACGGCGGTGTTCACCCGGCGCAGCAGGACCTCGCCGGCCTCGTCCACCTCGGCCTCGACCACGGTGGCGATGAAGCTGGCGAAGGCGACCTGCACGGCGACCCCGCGTCCGACCCGGGCCGGCAGCGGATCGCCCCAGCCGGACTTGGCCGCGACCAGGTCCAGCGCCGCCTTAAGGCGCGGGGCCTTGCCCAGATTGGCGCGGCGAAAGGCGACCGGGTCCTTGCCGGCGTTCTTGGCCAGCTCGTCGATAAAGCTCTCGATGGCGAAGACGTTGTTGTTTGGCCCGACCCCGCGCCAGAAGCCGGTGACGATGCCCGGCGGCTCCTCGCGCACGAACTCCACGCGCAGGTCCGGGATGTCGTAGGGCACGTCGATGGCGCTATCGACGCCGTCGGGATCGACGCCCTTCTGGAAGAACGGCGGCGCGAACCGCGCCATCACCGCCGAGCCGGTCACCTTGTGCTTCCAGCCGACGATCCTGTCGCCGGAGAGCTTGGCCGAGAGGATGTCGTGATAGGCCGGGCGATAGATGTCGTGGCGGATGTCTTCCTCGCGGGTCCACACCACCTTGACC
>DASQSO010000248.1:0-4736 GCA_035642335.1 Caulobacteraceae bacterium | reverse complement strand
ACCGTCGCCAGCACCGCGCCGATGATCACCGCCCAAAGGGTTTCGGTATCCGCTGTCATGCCCCCGGGTCCCTGCTCCAGTGTCCCTCTATCGAGGCTCGGGAGCCGTCCGGCAAGAGCGGCGGGTTTTCACCTAGTACCTCTGTGCAGAGGTACTAGTCGCCGTTGACGATCGATAGGATGTTGCCGTCCGGGTCCTTGAACCAAGCCATCTTCATCTTGCCGGCGCCGCTGACGTGGATGTCGCCGTGCAGCTCGGTCTCCGGTAGGTTGTCGTAGCGCTCGAAGGCGACGCCGCGGCTCTTCAGCTCGGCGACGACGGCGTCGACGTCGGCGACCGGCCAGGTGGCGGCGGTGGCCTTGTTGGTCCCGGCCTTGTCGGTCTCATAGACGAAAAGGACCGTGGCCCCGCTCTTGTAGGTGGCGACGCCTGGGCGTTCCTCGTTCAGCTTCAGCCCAAGTGTCTCGCCGTAGAAGGCCTTGGCCCTGGCCGCATCGCTGACCGGAATGGTGGCGACGGCCTGGCTGTCGCCCAGCATGGCGTGTTTGGTGGTTCCCAGCATGAGGGGCTCCTTGATCGCGGGTGGCGCAATCTCGCGCGCTGCCGACTGAACGCCCCGCCGCCCAGGTTCGATCCACGCCCCGGCGGCTCTAGGCCGTCTGCAATTGCCGGCGCACCAGCTTGGCGTAGTCGTCCATCAGCGACAGGGAGATGTTGCCCGGGGTGTAACGGTGCTCACCGATCTCGGCGACCGGGGTCACCTCGGCGGCGGTGCCGCAGATGAACACCTCCGAGAAGGTCGACAGCTCCTCGGCCGGGACGTGCCGCTCGACGATCTCGAAGCCGCGCTCGCGGGCGATCTTCATGACACTGCGCCGGGTGATGCCGTCCAGGAAGCAGTCGGGGATCGGCGTATGGATCACCCCGTCGCGCACCAAAAAGACGTTGGCGCCGGTCGTCTCCGCCACATAGCCGCGCCAGTCCAGCATCAGGGCGTCGGCATAGCCCTCGCGCTCGGCGGCGTGCTTGGAGATGGTGCAGATCATGTAGAGACCGGCCGCCTTCGACGCCGTCGGCGCGGTCTCCGGCGACGGCCGCTTGTACTTGGCGTAGGTCAGGCGGATGCCGCGCTTCTTTTCTTCCGGATTGAAGTAGCTTGGCCATTCCCAGGCGGCGATGGAAACATGGATCTTCGTATTTTGCGCCGAGACCCCGATCATTTCGGAGCCGCGCCAGGCGATCGGCCGCAGGTAACAGTCGTCGAAACCATTCCGGATGCAGGTGTCCTTGCAGGCCTGATCGAGTTCCGCCACGCTGTAGGGGATCACGAAGTCGAGGATTCCAGCCGAACGGTGTAGACGTTTCGTATGCTCGGTCAGCTCAAAGATTTCGCCGCCATACATCCGGGCGCCCTCGAACACCGCCGAGGCGTAGTGCATCGCATGGGTGAGCACGTGCACCTTCGCCTCGCGCCACGGCACGAACTTCCCGTCCAGCCAGATCCAGCCGTCGCGATCGTCGAAAGGTGGCGAGGTCGTCATCGTCGGAGCTCCTCCTACTTCGGGCGCTATAGCATAAGAGTGCGATTGTGAACGCCCAGCCGCCGGCCACGCGCGACCGCCATCTCTTGGTGGTCGACGACGACGACCGCATCCGCGACCTCTTGAAAGAGTACCTCGCCCGCGCCGGTTTCCGGGTCTCGGTGGCGGCGGACGCGGTGGCGGCCAGGCGCATGCTGGCCCTGTTCGACTTCGACCTTCTGGTTTTCGACGTGATGATGCCGGGCGAGGACGGGTTCGCCCTCACCGAGTGGCTGCGCAAGTCGGGACCCTCCAAGTCGGCCCCGGTGCTGATGCTGACCGCCCGCGACAGCGGCGCCGACCGGATCGAGGGCCTGCGCCTCGGCGCCGACGACTACCTGTCCAAGCCCTTCGAGCCGGAGGAACTCTTGCTGCGCATAGAGGCCATCCTGCGGCGCGCCGGCGCGCCGCCGCAAGGCCCGGAGCGGCTGACCCTCGGGCGCTGCAGCTTCGATCCCGGCCGCGGCGAGCTCTCCCGCGACGAGACGCCGGTGCGGCTGACCGAGGCCGAAACGCGGCTGCTGCGCCGCCTGGCCGCCAACGCCCACGCCCCCGTCGACCGGATCGAACTGGCGCGCGAGACCGCCGATCCCTCCGGCCGCGCGGTCGACGTGCAGGTCACGCGGTTACGGCGCAAGATCGAGGTCGACCCGAAGGCGCCGCGCTATCTGCAGACGGTCCGCGGCATCGGCTACATGCTGGCGCCCGACTGATGGTCCGGTTTTCGCAACTGTTCCTGCCGCGCCTGCTCAAGCGCTGGATGCCGACCTCGCTGTTCGGCCGCTCGCTGCTGATCATCGTGCTGCCGGTGGCGATCATGCAGATCGCCGTCACCTGGGCCTTCTTCGACGCCCACTGGCAGACGGTGACCAGCCGGCTCTCCGAAGACCTGGCCGGCGACATCTCCTGGCTGGCGGATGCCTACGAGGCCGACCCTACCCCCGCCCACCTGGCCAACCTGGAAGATCGCGCCCAGCACACGCTCGGCCTATCGGTCGCCCTGCAGGAAGGCCGCCGGTTGCCGCACTCCAAGCGCGCCTCGCTGTTCGGCCCGATCGACTGGTCGATCAAGCGGGCGCTGGAGAACCAGATCGATCAACCCTTCTGGTTCGACACCACCCGCTACCCCAACTACGTCGATATCCGCGTGCAGCTGAAGCAGGGCGTCTTGCGCGTCATCGCCCCGCGCGACCGCGCCTTCGCCACCCAAGGCCATATCTTCATCCTCTGGATGGCCATGGCGACGGTGCTGCTGACCGCCGTCTCGCTGCTGTTCATCCGCAACCAGGTGCGCGCCATCGAGCGGCTGGCCGACGCGGCCGACGCCTTCGGGCGCGGCGGCGACGTGCCCTTCAAACCGCACGGCGCGCGCGAGGTGCGCAAGGCCGCCCACGCCTTCATCGCCATGAAGGAGCGCATCCAGCGCTATGTCGACCAGCGCACGCTGCTGCTGGCCTCGGTCAGCCACGACCTGCGAACCCCGCTCACCCGGCTCAAGCTTGAGGTCGCCCTCGCCGAGCCGTCGCCGCGGCTGAAGGCGATCAAGCTCGACCTGGCCGAGATGGAGCACATGATCGACGAATACTTGGCCTTCGCCCGCGGCGAGGACGGCGAGGCGCTGGAGGTCGTCGGCCTGCGCGGCCTGATCCAGGAGGTCAGCGAGGGCGCGACGCGCGCCGGCGCCCAGGTCCAGGTCGAGGCCGACGGGTCGCTGGCCGCCAACATCCGCCCCAACGCCTTCAAGCGCGCCCTGTCCAACCTGGTGATGAACGCCGCCGTGCACGGCGAGCATGTGGAGGTGGCCGCGCGCGCCGGGCCGGCCGGCGGTGTCGAGATCATGGTCGACGACGACGGCCCCGGCATCCCGCCCGACCGCTATGAGGACGCGTTCAAACCCTTCAGCCGCCTGGACGACGCCCGCAACCAGAACGAAAAGGGCGTCGGCCTTGGCCTGGCCATCGCACGCGACCTGGCCCGCGCCCTCGGCGGCGACGTCACCCTGGACCGCAGCCCGCTCGGCGGCCTGCGCGCGGTGGTGCGGCTGCCGGGCTAGGTCGTGTCCTCATAGAGCCGCGAGGCAGGCGTCGCGCGGACACACTCTCCGAACGTCCGAGATCGGGGGTTGGGAGCGGACATTGCACTCCGTCGCGCTTCACGCTCCTGTACCTGTTGCGGAGCAGACCGGACGGACCACGTCCCACAAAGGTTGGAAAGCGAATGACTACTCTAACAGGCAGTTGTCTTTGTGGTGCGAGAGCCTATGAGATCGATGGCGATATCGATGGCGTGTGGATTTGCCACTGCTCGCTCTGCCGCAAAGCCTCGGGCTCGAACGGGAACTCGATCCTGATCGTGCCGACGGACCGCTTTCGCTGGGTGAAGGGGGAGGATCATGGCGTCACCTTCGGCCTACGCGAGACCTACACCATCACCCGCTGCAAAACCTGCGGCACGCCGCTCCCGGCCGAAACTGACGTGCAGAATGTCTATGTCACAGCTGGGACGCTCGGCGTGCCACTAGGCAAGGGCGTTCGCGCGCACCTGTTCTGCGCTTCGAGGGCGGACTGGGATGGTGACGAACCTGACGCCTGCTTTTTCGATGAGCGTCCGAGCTGATACGACGGACACAAGAGTGGACGTTCCAAAAGTCCGCAACGGCTCCGTCTTTGGCATTGCGCCCACAAGTAGACCTTGGCGGGGCTATGAGAACACCACCTAACCCAGCTCTCTCGACCGTCGCGCGGCAGCGTCCACCGCGGCCTCGAGCAGCGGGCCAAGTCCCCCGTCGCCGGTCAACACCTTCAGCGCCGCCTCCGTCGTGCCGCCGGGCGAGGCGACCTTGCGGCTGAGGTCGGCGGGGTCTGCGCCGGAGCGGTCAAGCAGGGCCGCGGCGCCGACCATGGTGGCGCGCACCAGGGCCTTGGACGCCTCGGGCGAAAGGCCGTGGCTGACGCCGGCCGCGGCCAGCGCCTCCATGAAGGCGTAGAGATAGGCCGGCGCCGAGCCCGAGACCGCGACGGCGGCGTCCATCAGCGCCTCATTGGCCAGATCGACCGTGGTCGCGACGGGATCGAACAGGGCGTGAGCGGCGGCGCGCGCGCCATCGTCATCCGAATAGATCGAGACCGCGCCCTTGCCGACCGCCACCCCGGTCGT
>DASQSO010000247.1:0-3409 GCA_035642335.1 Caulobacteraceae bacterium | reverse complement strand
CGATCTCGGCCATCCTGTTCGGTGGCCGCCGCACCACCGCCGTGCCGCTGGTGACCGAGGCCTTCGACTGGCGCCACGGCGTCTTCCTGGCCTCCAACGTCGCTTCCGAAGGCACCGCCGCGGCCGAGAACAAGGTCGGCGAGCTGCGCCGCGACCCCTTCGCCATGTTGCCCTTCTGCGGCTACAACATGGGCGACTATTTCAACCACTGGATCGGGCTCGGCGAGAGCCGTGACGCCGCCAAGCTGCCGCGCATCTTCTTCGTCAACTGGTTTCGCAAAGACGCCGCCGGCAAATTCATGTGGCCGGGCTTCGGCGAGAACGTCCGGGTGCTGAAGTGGATCTTCCAGCGCCTGGAAGGCCAGGGCGAGGCGCGCGAAACCGCCATCGGCCTCCTACCCGCCAAGGGCGCCCTGGACGTCGCCGGTCTGGACGTCGAGCCCGAGCGGCTGGAGGCGCTGTTCGAGGTCGATTCCACCGTCTGGGCCGAGGAGGCGGCGCTCATCCCGGCCTTCTACGAACGCTTCGGCGATCGGCTGCCCGACGCCCTCTGGCGTGAACACCGGGCCCTGCTGCAGCGCCTCGACCGCGCCCGCGCCGACCGCTATGCAGCAGCGACGGCGGCGGAATAAAAAGAAAACCCCCTTCTCCTCTTCTATTTTAGCCCGTCATGGCCCGGCTTGTCCGAGCCACCCATGATCACCGTCTTGGATCAGTGTGCATGGATCCCCCGCATTCCGCTGCGCTCCAGCGGGGGATAACGATGTAGGGAGCAGCGCGAGACTGGCGCCGCGAGGGGAGAAGGCATGTCGAGATTTTCTCTGCCCCGGCGTGACTGACGCAGCGGCACGCGCCTAAATTTCCGCCAAAGGGGTGCGACGAGCGCGCCCGGGCGAATGAGGGAGACGTTCGATGTCCGAGACCCAGGCGGTAGCCGAAGCCAAGGTGAAGACCACCCGCGACGGCGACGTGGCGATCCTGACCCTGTCCGATCCGGCGACGATGAACGCCGCCGGCGTCGACATGGCCGCCGACCTCACCGCGGCCCTGAAGAGCGTCGTCGAGGGCCCCGATCCGGCCCGCGCCGTGGTGTTGACCGGCGAAGGGCGGGGCTTCTGCTCCGGCGCGAACCTGACCTCGGTGGGCAGCCGCCCAGCTTCCGCCTCTGGCGCGCCGTCCGGCGAGCGCGCCGGCGCCGGCGACGCGCTGAAGAGGGTCTACAACCCGTTGATCCTGATGATCCGCGACCTGCCGATCCCGATCGTGACGGCGGTGAACGGGGCGGCGGCTGGCGTCGGCTGCTCCCTCGCCCTGATGGGCGACCTGATTGTCGCCGGCGAGAGCGCCTATTTCCTGCAGGCCTTCCGCCGCATCGGCCTGATCCCCGACGGCGGCTCGACCTACCTTTTGCCGCGCATGATCGGCCGCGCCCGGGCCATGGAGATGACCCTTCTGGGCGAGCGCCTGCCGGCCGCCAAGGCGCTGGAATGGGGCCTGATCAACCGCTGCGTTCCGGACGCCGAGCTGATCGCGACCGCGCTTGCCCTGGCGCAAGAACTGGCGCGCGGACCGAAGTCGCTCAGCCTGATCCGCCGGACGATGTGGGCCTCGCTCGACGCGGACTTCGCCGATCAGCTGAACCTTGAGGCGGACACCCAGAACGAAGCCGGCCGCAGCCAGGACTTCGTCGAAGGCGTCCAGGCCTTCCTGCAGAAGCGCCCGGCGGTGTTCAAAGGCAAGTAGCAGACTGGAGGCTCCGTCCACGCGGAGTAACTTCGGGCCTGGGTCAGTTTACCAGGCCGGCCTGGCGGCGCGCGGCGGTCAGGGTGTTCTGCAACAGGCACGCGACCGTCATCGGCCCGACGCCGCCGGGGACCGGCGTGATCCAGCCGGCCACCCGCACGGCCTCGTCGAACGCCACGTCGCCGACCACGATGGTCTTGCCCGCCGCCCGCGCCTTGGGTCGGCGCGAGGCGATGCGGTTGATGCCGACGTCGATCACCGCCGCGCCCGGCTTGATCCAATCGCCGCGGATCATCTCCGGTTGGGCGACGGCGGCGACCAATATGTCGGCCTCGCGGGTGACGCTGGCCAGGTCGGCCGTGCGCGAATGGGCGATGGTGACGGTGCAGTCGGCCTTCAGCAAAAGCTGGGCGATGGGCTTGCCGACCAGATTCGAGCGGCCGACCACCACCGCGCGCTTGCCGCGCAGCCGGCCCCCCAGCGCGTCCTCAAGCAGCATCAGGCAGCCCAGCGGCGTGCAGGGGACCAGCCCGGGCCGGCCGCCGGCGAGGCGACCGATATTGACCACGTGCAGGCCGTCGACGTCCTTTTCCGGATCGACGGCCGTCTGGATGGCCAGGGGATCGATGTGCGCCGGGACCGGGAACTGCACCAGGATGCCGTGGATGGCCGCATCGGCGTTCAGCTGCGCCACCACGCCCAGCAACTCGTCCTGCGTCGTTTCGGCCGGCAGGCGGATGGTCACCGAGTGCATGCCGGCGGCGATGGTCTGCTCGCCCTTGCTGCGCACATAGATCTGGCTGCCGGGATCGTCGCCGACCAGCACGACGGCCAACCCCGGCTTTATCCCATGGTCGCGCTGCAGCGCCGCCGCCTCCCCGGCCACCCGCGCCACCAGCCCGGCCGCGAACGCCCGCCCATCGATCAGCCGCGCCTCAGCCATGTTCGCCCCTTCGTGTCGCCCTATAATACCGTCATCCCCCGCTGGAGCCGCGAAGCGGCGGAATGCGGGGGATCCATGAACACTCACATTCGACGGTGTTCATGGGTGGCCCGAACAAGTCGGGCCATGACGGAGTGATATCTGCTCGCCCGTCAAAGCTCCAGCAATCGCCCCGATCTTCGCTTCCGTCTCCAGCCGCTCCTCGCGGGGGTCGCTGTCGGCGACGATGCCGGCGCCGGCCCGGGCTTCCAGGCGCCAGCCGCCGTCCTCGAGACAAAACCCCACCGAGCGAATCAGCACGTTGGAATCGAACGCCCCGTCGAACCCGGCCCAGAACAGCGCCCCGAAGAACGGCCCCCGCGGTGGCTCGAGGCCGGCGATCACCTTCATCGCCTGCACCTTGGGCGCGCCGGTGATCGAGCCGGGCGGGAAGGCGGCGCGAAAGAGGTTGATCGCCGAGCGTCCCGCCGCCAGCCGCCCGGTTACGGTTGAGACCAGGTGGTGCACATTGGCGAAGCTGGCGACGCGGCACAACGCCAGCGTCGCCACCGTGCCGGGGGTGCAGACCCTGGCCAGGTCGTTGCGCATCAGGTCGACGATCATCAGGTTCTCGGCTCGGTCCTTCGCCGAGGCCGCGAGCGCCGCGACGAGCCGATCGTCCTCGGCGGGCGTTATGCCGCGCGGGGCGGTGCCCTTGATCGGCCGGGTCTCGGCGACCAGCAG
>DASQSO010000246.1:0-2545 GCA_035642335.1 Caulobacteraceae bacterium | reverse complement strand
GCCTGGGCGAAACAGGCTCCACGCGGGAGATCATCGACCTCTTGGAAAGGAGCATCTGATCATGGAATGGACCCACGATCTGGCCTGTTTTTTCGGCGGCGCCGTCCTGACGAACGCGATCCCGCACTTTGTCAGCGGCGTCATGGGAAAACCCTTTCAAAGCCCCTTTGCAAAACCCCCGGGGCAGGGGCTCTCGTCGTCCACCGTCAATGTGCTCTGGGGGTCTTTCAACGCCGTCGTCGGCTATGGCCTCATCGTCTGGATCGGGACCTTTGATCCGCGCGCGACGGACCAGGTCGCCGCCGCCGGATTGGGCGTGCTTCTGACCGGTCTGCTGTCGGCGCGCCTGTTCGGCCGGCTCAACGGCGGCAATGCGCCTCCCAAGACGTGAACGCATCGGCGGGAGGGCTTGACGCCCGACAGCCTCGCTATTCGGCGCGACAGCGCCTAAAGGGCTGGGTCATGCGCGGGGCGGACCTCACGAGGTTTGAGAACGGCGCGGCGGTTCTTGCCGCCGTGCTTCTGCTCATCCTGCAGGTCGCCATTCCGCCGGGCTTCATGCTGGCCTCGGGAGCGGGCTCGCCGACAGGCGGGCTGGCCATGGTCATCTGCACCGGCCGTGGACCGGTCCAGCTCCATCCCGACGCGCCCGGCAAGGCGCCGCACTCCCACGCCGGAACGATCTGCGCCTTCGCCGGTCACGCTGGGGCGTCCCTCGTCCCGGATCTCGCCGCGCCGCGGCGTGTGGCCTTCTTCGCTCCCGCCGCCCTCGTTCTCCGGGCCGTTCGCCTGGCGCCGGGCCGCGGTCTCGCCGCCCCTCCGCCGCCTTCGACCGGCCCGCCGTCCGTCCTGATCTGACCCTCGCCCGCTGAAGGCCGCGCCGTTCGCCGACGCGCGGCCCTCGGCTCGACACGTCACGATCAGGTCGCCGGTCCGGACGGAGGTCCCGCCGCGCGGCGGGAGCTCAAACCTACATGTCCCTCAGAATCACGCGCCCGCCCGGACTCGCGGCGCCATGGGGATTGCCCATGAACGCGCTGATGAAACTCGCGGCCGGCGCGGGTCTCGCCGTGTTCGCGGTCGCGCCTGGCGGCCCGGCCCTGGCCGACGACGCTCCCATCACGGTGGCGTCCGTCACCGTCGTGGCCGCGCCACCGGTGGAGGATCCGAAGAGCCTGCCGGTGAAGACCGCCACGGTGACCCGCGAGACGATCGCCAAGAGCATCAATGTCGTGAACACCGAGGACGCCGTGGCCTATCTGCCGGACGTCCTGGTCCGCAAGCGCCATATCGGCGACACCCAGGCCCCGATCACGACCCGCACCTCGGGCGAAGGCTCAAGCGCGCGCAGCCTGATCTACGCCGACGACGTGCTGCTTTCGGCGCTGATCGGCAACAACAACGGCAACGCCTCGCCGCGCTGGTCGTTCGTCGCCCCCCAGGAGATCGACCATATCGACATCCTCTACGGCCCCTTCGCGGCCGCCTATCCCGGGAACTCGATCGGCGAGGTGGTCAATATCGTCACCCGCCTGCCGACCAAGCTGGAGGCCGGCGTCGACGCCGTCGGGGCCTGGCAGAACTTCTCGCAATACAGCACCCGCCAGAACCTCGGCAGCGGCCAGATCAGCGGCTATGTCGGCGACAAGATCGGCCCGGTCGCGTTCTGGCTCAGCGCCAACCATCTCGACACCAGCGCCCAGCCGCTCGCCTTCGTCACGGTCGCGCAGGCCAGCGGCGCCAGCACGGCGGGCGTTCCGGTGACGGGGGCCTTGGCCGCCCTGAACCGCACGGCCTCGCCGATCGAGGTGCTGGGCGCGGGGTCCATCGAGCATCAGATAGAGAACAACGCCAAACTGAAGCTCGCCGTCGACCTGACGCCCACGGTCACCGCCACCTACAGCGTCGGCGTGTTCAGCAACTGGGACCGGGCGACCGACCAGACCTACCTGACCAACGCCGCCGGCGCGCCGGTGTTCAGCGGCGAGGTCAACATCGCTGGCCGCGCCTACAATATCCCGGCCAGCGCCTTTTCGGCGGACGTCTACGACTATAACGAACTCCAGGTCGGCCAGAGCCTGAAGATCGCCTCGCACACCGGCGGCGCGTTCGACTGGGAGGTGGTCGCCTCATATTACGACTTCCTCAATGACCGGCAGCGCTTCCCGTCCGGCGCCTTGCCGACGGCGACCTCCGGCGGCCCGGGCACGATCACCGACCTGGGCGGGACCGGCTGGGAGACGCTGGACTTCAAGGGCGTCTGGCGCACCGCCGCCCAGGAGATCAGTTTCGGCCTCCACGGCGATGAGATCCGGCTGGTCGACAATGTGTTCGACACTTCGGACTGGATCACCGCGCCCGAGGGGCCGCTGGCGACCTCGGCGCTCGGCAGGACCCAGACCGTCGCCGCCTGGGCGCAGGACGCGATCACCATCATCCCGGCGGCGACTCTCACCCTGGGGGCGCGGCTGGAGGACTGGCGCGCGTTCGACGGCCTGAATGCGTCCACCTCGGCGGGGCTGCGCGCCGATCAGCCGGAGATCTC
>DASQSO010000245.1:0-5329 GCA_035642335.1 Caulobacteraceae bacterium | reverse complement strand
CCGCGCCCGCCGGCAATAGCAGCACCGCCTCCGGCGCATGCTCGCCAAAGCTGTCGCCCACCGCCGGCTTGACCCCCAGCTCGCTCCAGGCGGCGACCGACTTGGCCGGGCCTTCGGCGAGGCCATAGTCGAACCCGCCCGGCAGGCGCGCCTCGCGCTGCCAAGCCTCGCCGCGCCGCCAGCCGGCCTTGGCCAGCAGGTTGGCGGCCGAGGCCAGGGCGTCCTGGGGCGAGCCCCAGACGTCCGGGCGACCGCCGCCGCTGACATCGACCGCATCGTCCAGATAGGCGGTGGGCTCTAGCTGGGTCTGGCCCATGGCTCCGGCCCAGGATCCCTTCAGTTGGGCGCGCGTGGCTTCGCCCGAGGCGATGATGTGGATGAGGGCGCCGATCTGATCTTCCGCCCAGTCGCGCCGGCGGCCTTCCGCCGCCAGGCTGGCCACCGAGCGCAGCACGTCGAAATCGCCCTGCATGACGCCGAAGGACGACTCCACCGACCAGATGGCGACCAGCACTTCCGATGGAGTCCCGTAGCGGGTCTCGACGCCCGAAAGCCAGGACGCCCCGGCGCGCCGCGCCTTGCCGGCGTTCACGCGGGCGTCGGAGGTCAGGCCGTCGATATAGTCGCTGATCGGGCGGGAGAACTCCGGCTGCTGGCTGTCCAGCGCCACCACCTTGGGGTCGAGCGTCAGTCCCTCGAACTCCCGCGTCAGGATCCCGCGCGGCAGGCCGGCCAGCGACGCCCGCTCGATGAAGTCGTCCCGCCAGGACTCGAACCCCGCCTCGTCGATCGGCCCGGGGGCCTGGGCGGCGAAGCTGGGCGCCGCGACCAGGGCTGTCAGGCTGGCGGCGAGAAAGTGGCGGCGATGCATGGGCCGAACTTGCCGGGCGTCGGCGGCGCATTCAAGGCCGTGTCTGGACAGGCGCCGATTTGAGCCGCCGGCGCGCACGGCAAGTTTGACTTTTGGCCGGCCTCGACCTATATGCGCGCGCTCTTTTCCACACGCCCTACTCTTAACGAGACTTGCCGCCATGAAGGTCAGAAGTTCGCTGAAGTCGCTGAAGACCCGCCATCGCGACTGCAAGCTCGTGCGCCGCAAGGGCCGCGTCTACATCATCAACAAGACCAACCCGCGCTTCAAGGCCCGCCAGGGCTGAACGCGGGCGGTTCGCCGACAAGGTTCGCCCGCAAGCGCCCTTGGCCAAGCGCGCGCCGGCCGTTAGGCTTGGACGCGTTTTTGCCCCCTCCAGCTTGTGAGCGTGCCCGGTCATGGCCGACGATTCCTCTTCGATCGATGTATTGAATGGCGCCGCTCAAGGGCGGCTGAAAACCCTGGTCGAGCGCATCGAGCGGCTGGAAGAAGACAAGGCGGCCATCTCGGGCGACCTCAAGGAAGTCTATCTCGAGGCCAAGGGCGAAGGATTCGACGTCAAGATCCTGCGCAAGGTCGTGCGTCTGCGCAAGCAGGACAAGGCCAAGCGCCAGGAGGAGGAAGCCCTGGTCGACCTCTATCTATCGGCGATCGGAGGCCTATGAAGCGATCGCGTCCAGACGCCCGCGATCAGGCAAGGCGCGCCGCCCTGAACGCTCTGAAGCGCGCGCGGCGGGCGGCGGCCCGGACCGGCGCCAGGCTCAGCGATTGGGAAGGCGACTTTCTCGGGTCCGTCGAGGACCGCGTCAAGACCTACGGCCGCGCCTTCACCGACCCGGAAAAGGGCGCGCCTGGCCAGAGTCTCTCAATGCTGCAACAGGTCAAACTCAAGGAAATCACCGTCAAGGCCAAGGCCGGCGGCAAGCCCCAAACTCGCAATCCGCAAGTTCGCAATCCCCAAATTCGCAATCCCCTGCCGCGCAAGCCTCTTTCGCGCCGGCGCGGCCTTCGCCAGGGCCCGGTCGGCGAGGCTGACCGGTGAGCGGGCCTTCGCGGCCCATCTTGCCGGTGATCCTCTGCGGCGGCGCGGGGACCCGGCTGTGGCCCGTCTCGACCGAGGCCGCGCCCAAGCCGTTTCACGCCCTTCTGTCCGATGAGAGCCTTTTCCAGGCGACGGTGAAACGTGTCGCCGGCGCGGAGGGCGGCGAGTTTCTCCCGCCAGTGATCGTCTGTGGACGGATTCATCGCGCTTTGGCGGAGGCTCAGTTGGCGGCGATGGGGACCGCGGCGTCGCTTCTGGTGCTGGAGCCCTGCGGCCGCGGCACCGCGCCGATCGCGGCGATCGCCGGGGCGCTGGCGGCGGAGCGCTGGCCGGACGCGCTCGTCCTGATGCTCTCGGCCGATCACATGATCGCCGACGCGGCGGAGTTTCGCCGCACCGTCCGGCGCGGCGCCGCAATCGCCGAGGACTGGATCGTCACCCTGGGCATCGCCCCCAGCCGGCCGGAGATCGCCTACGGTTACATCAAGCGCGGCGCGGCCCTGGGCGATGGGCTCTATGCCGTCGATCGCTTCGTCGAAAAGCCGGACCTCGCCAAGGCGCGGGATTTCGTGGCCTCGGGCGACCACAGTTGGAACGCCGGCGTCTTCCTGTTCTCTCCCGGGCTCATGCTGGCGGAGTTGCGGACCGCGCGGCCGGACATCGCCGAGGCCGCGATCGCCGCCCTGCCGGCGCGCGGCGGCGGCGGGCTGATCGAACTGGACGAGGCGCGCTTCCACGCCTGCCCCGCCGAATCGATCGACCGCGCGGTGATGGAGCGGACCACCCACGCGGCGGTGGCGATCTCGGCCTTCGACTGGGCGGATGTCGGCGCTTGGGACGAGGTCTGGCGCCTGTCCGGCCGCGATGCGGCGCAAAACGCCGTACGCGGCGATGTGGACCTGGCCGCAACCAGCGGCAGCCTGGTCTGGTCCGACGGTCCGAGCATCGCGGCGATCGGCGTCGCCGACCTGGTGATCGTGGCGACGGGCAAGGCCGTCCTGGTCGTCCCCCGCGCCCGGGCCCAGGAGGTTCGCGCCGCCGTCGAGCGCCTGGCCGGGCGCCGCCCGGATGGCGGACGCCCCGGCCGGGCATGACTTCGTTCCTCGCCACGATGGCCGCGGCCGGCAAGACCTGGCTGTTCGGGCAAATGCTGCCTTTGTGGAGCACGGCCGGGTTCGACGCGCGGGCCGGCCAGTTCGTCGAGGCTCTGTCGCCCGCGGGCGAGCCTCTCTCTCTGCCGCGGCGGACCTTGGTGCAGGCGCGGCAGATGTTCGTCTTCTGCGCCGGAGGCCGGCTGGGCTGGGACGGGCCTTGGCGCGATCGGGCGAGCGCGGCCGGCGAGCTGCTGCTCGCGCGCGGCCGGTCCAGCGCCGGAGACTGGATCTACAGTTTCGACGCTGAAGGCCAGGCCGCGGACAGGCGCGCCGATCTCTATACCCAGGCCTTCGTGATCTTCGGACTGGCCGAGGCTGGCCTGACACTTGGACGGACGGATTTCATCGCCGCGGCGCGGGCGACCTGCGCGCGGCTCGAGGCCAGCTGGGCGGACCCGTCGGGCGGCTTTTTCGATGGCGAGATCGCGCCTCACCCCGGCCGGCAGAATCCGCACATGCACCTGCTCGAGGCGTTCCTGGCGCTGCATGCCGCCACCGGCGACGGCGCCGATCTGACCCGGGCCGAGCAGCTTGCCGAGCTGTTCACGACACGCCTGCTGACCAACGCGGAATGTATCCCGGAGGCGTTCGACGCCGCGTGGCGGCCCATTGCGTCCGGCGGCGCCGCGCCCGGGCATCAGTTCGAATGGGCCTGGCTGCTCGATCGATTGCGGCGGGCCGGCGGCGGCGATCGCTCAGTGACGGCCGGAGCTCTCGCCGCCTTTGGCGAGCGATGCGGCGTCGACGCCGCCGGCTTCGCCATCGACGAGATCGAGTTGGACGGCTCGCCGAAGAGCGCCGAAGCGCGGCTCTGGCCGCAGACCGAGCGGCTGAAGTCAGCGTTGATGCGTTGCGACCTCGACGCAGGTGATGCGGACCCGGCGGCGCCGGCCGCCGTCCGTCAAGCGTTCGACGCGCTGGGCGCCTATCTGGATGCGCCCACGCCGGGAAGCTGGCGCGACGCGCGGCTGGCCGGCGGCGGCTGGCGGGAAAGCCCGGCGCCCGCCTCCAGCGCCTACCATATCGTCAGCGCCCTGCAGACCTTGATCGAGGCCGCCAGCGGGCGGGCTTAAGCCCTATCGGCGGTTACTTGGCGCCGGTGAAGTGGACGTCGAGAACACCGTTCCAGGGGACGGCCGCGAGGCGAAGGACCGGCCCGGCGGGGTCCTTGGTGGCGTTGGCGTCGCGATAGGTCATGTTCACCGCCAGCGGCTCGTCGGTGAGAACCGAGACCACGCACTGGACATGGAAGGTCCGCGACCCGCTCGACCAGGGCGCATGGTTGGTCGCCTGGGCGCATTGCCAGGTGGGGACGCCGATGACGATCGATTGCAGAGCGCCGGCGCCCGTCGCCGTCGAGGTGCCCGCGGCGTCGATGAGATAGCGGCCGGCGGTCTTGGCGGGGATGACGCACTGAGCCTGATTCGGATTAAGCACCCTGCAGTCGGCCGGTCCGATGGCCGGATGGCCGTAGCCGGGAAAGCCCGGGGTGGGTGCGGATGGCGCGGGCGCCTGAGCCAGGACGGGGCTGGCTAGCAGGGCCGCGGTCAAGGCGGCGGCGGCAAACATTCCTTGCATCGACGGCTGGTCCTCATCAGTCAGGATTTCGGGCGCATCGCTGACGGCATTCGCACGGCCTCGACGCCACCCGTTCGTGTTCGTTCGTGTTTTTCGTGGTTCGACTCTTCTCTAGCCGAGCCCCAGACGCAAAAACGCGGGCCGGTCTGATCTGACCGGCCCGCGCCTTGAGTTGGTAGCTGCCGTCTGGGCCCTAGAAGTTGATCGAGATGGTGGAGCGTCGGTTGAGCGGCTCCTTGACGCCGTCGGGGGTCTGGACGGCCAGGTCGGTCTTGCCCTTCCAGTCCACCTTCAGCACCGTCTGGCTGACGCCCTGCCCGACCAGGGCGTCGGCGGTGGCCTTGGCGCGTTTTTCCGACAGCCGGATATTGTAGGCGAAGCCGCCGGAGGTGTCGGTGTAGCCGATCACGGTGATCGTGGTGGCGTTACCCGACTTGGCGTAGTCCGCCGCCTGTTGCACCACCGCCTGGGCTTCCGGCGTCAGCACGTACTGATCGAACGGGAAGTAGACCACGAAGTCCTTGGCCACGGGCGCCGGAGGCGGCGGGGGTGGCGGCGGAGGCGGAGGCGGCGGGGGTGGTGGCGGGGGGGGTGGCGGCGGAGGCGGCGGCGGAGCCGGCGGCGCGCCGAACTGATAGCGGTAGCCGATGGCGATCTTGCCTTCGTCATAGTTGTTCTTGAACC
>DASQSO010000244.1:0-7990 GCA_035642335.1 Caulobacteraceae bacterium | reverse complement strand
GTCGGTCATAGCGCCACTCCGTTGGGGCGCGGCCGGGGGCGCCCAGGCATCTGTTCAGTGCTTAAATGTAGCCTGCAACGCCGCCCGTCAAGAAAAATGACGGGGGCGTCACGATTTTTATGAGCGCTTGAGCCTACTCGGCGGCGACCAGCTCGACCTTGGCGCGATCCGTGAAATTCACCGCCTGCAGATACTTGATGCCTTCCTCGGCGATGTCGTCGCCGACCATGCGGTCGCCCTCGGCGTCCAACTCCTCCATGTCGACATAGGTCGCGTAGAAGCCGCAGGTGCGCTCGCTGATCAGGCCGGCGTTGAGCAGGGTCTTGATGAGCACGCGGAAGATGTTGGTCTGGCTCTTCAGCCGCTCGCGGCGGCGCTCGTCGGTGGCCAGCGCGCGAAGGCCCTCCATCACCTTGTCCGGATCCAGGCCGAAGTCGCGATAGATGGCCGCCTGCTGGTTGGGCGAGCCCATGTTGAACAGCAGCGACTGGAAGCAGTGCGCCGCCCAGTCCTCGACCATGTCGCGCTCGTCGGGGCTCATCTTGGGCACCGTGCGGTCGGCCCAGATCTTGCCGAACTTGTGGTGGAAGGCCTCGTCGGTCATCACCAGCTGGAACAGCTTCTTGGCCACCGGGTCGCGGTTGAACTGGAAGCCGGCGGCGAAGGCGCCCATGGCCAGGCCCTCGACCAGCATCTGCATGCCGATGATCTTTTTGTAGACCTCCGGCGCCTTGATGATGTCGACCAAGAGGGCCTGCAGCACCTGGCCGCAAGGGCGCGGCCGGCCCCAGCGCGACTTGATGTACTTGGCGAAGGCGGTGACGTGGCGGGCTTCCTCACGGGTCTGGTTGGCGGCGTATTCCTGGGCGCCTTGGTCCTTCAGCACGTGGCAGAGCGAAGCGGAGAGGTTCAGCGCGCCCTGCTCGCCGTGCAGGATGGAGGAGAAGTTCCACAAGGCCATCTCATTGATGAACTTGACCTTCTGGCCGGTCTTTTCGAGGTGCTCGAGCACATAGGGCACGCTCAGCGACATCACCTGGTCGTCGGGCAGCAGCGCTTCGGTCTGCATGTCGAAGGATTCGTCGAAGTCGATGTACTTCTTGTCGAGCGGGTCCCAGAAGTGGTCGTGGGTGGCGGAGATGATCTTGTCGAAGGCCGTCGAGCGGGCGTTGTAGCGATCCAGCTCCAGCATCGACTCGAAGTCGTCCGGCGCCACGGCGTCGTACATGATGTCTTTGGTGATGTTCTGAATGGTCACGCCGCGTTTCCTCCGCCTAGGTTATCAGTGTCCACTTATGGACGACGCCCGTCAACGGAGGCTTAAATCAACCCGCTTCGATGGCGTCGATATCCTCATCGGACAGCCCGAAATGATGGCCGATCTCGTGCACCAGCACATGGCCGACCAACTCGTCGAGGCTGAGGTCGCCCCGCTCGGCCCATTCGTCGAGGATCGGGCGGCGATAGAGGAAGACCATGGCCGTGCTTGGCGAGGGGTCGAGCACCGAGCGATGGGCGAGGCTCACGCCCTGATAAAGGCCGGTCAATTCGAAGGCGTCCTCGATGCCCAGTTCCTCCAGCACCCCCTCATCGGCGAAGTCCGCCACCTGGAACACCACCTCGCCGGCCATCTTGCGGAATTCGTCCGGCAAGGCGGCATAGGCTTGGTCGGCCAAGGCGGCGAAATCGTCCAGTGAGGGCGCGGCCAGGCCGCTCCAGCCCGTAGGGTCACTCATCCGGCATCAGGATGTGCGGCGCCTCGGGCGGACGAACCTCGAACAGGCCGATATCCAGCGGCTGCTGCGGCTTGAGCGGCCGCAGCGGCTCGCCAAGCCGCTCGCGCAGCGCCTTGGCGTCCACAGTCGCGGTCTTGCGTTCGGCGCGCGGTGAAGCGGGCGGCTCGGCTTCCAGCACCGGCTGGGCGACGGACACCCGCCAATAGCGGATCGACAGCCGCCAGACCGTCGGGGTGGCGGCGCCGGACGGTTTCGGCCAGCGGCGGCCGTCCTCGTAGACCGGCTTCATCGCGGCCCTTGGCGCGACCGGACTGGCGGCCATCTCGATCAGCGCGCAATAGCGATCTTCGGGCTCGATGCTGACCCGGCGCCCCAGCCGCTCGTCATCCAGTCGGCCGGCATAGGCGCTGAGCGCCGCCTCTCGGCTTTCGAACGCCGGACCCGCCGCCTCGCTGACGAACTCCACCGCCGCACCGGCCAGGGCCTCGGCCTCGCTGGCGCGCGCGGCCCTGGCCATGGGGGCGGAAAACGCCGCCTCGGCGTTCTGCGCCACGGGGTAGCGGATCGCGGTCATGCCCCATCCTGCCTCAGATGGGCGCAAGGTTCGAGGCCGATGCGCGCCGCCGCGCGCCGGGTCTCCCCGCGAGGCCCTTCAAGGGGTTATGCTGACGCTATGATTCTGCCCGCACGACCGTCCCGGGAAACGTTGGATTGACTGGACAGCCCGACCTCGTCCTGGCCGCGGCGACGGGGGCGCTGTGCCTGGCGCTGGCCGCCAGCCTCTGGGCCATCTCGGTGCGCCGCCGCGCCGACCAGAGCGTCGCCGCCGCCAGCGACCGGCTGGCGCGGCTGGAGGGCTTGGCGGACGCCACCCAAGCCTCGGCCGAGGCCTTCGATTCCGCCATGCTGACGGTGGAGGACGGCCACGCCGAACTGGCCTGGGGCGGCGACAGTCTGGCGCTGGCCGCCGGCGTGCTGGGCGTCGAGGAGACCCGCGCCGGCGCCGACCCCCAAGGCGTGATCGAGGCTCTGATGGCCGCCGACCCCGATCATCGCCGGCGGCTGCGGGCCCTGTTCGAGACCGGCCAGGCCTGCGCCTTCCAGGCGCGCGGCCCCGGCGGCACTGTCGCGGTCGACGGCCGCGCCTCGGGCGCGTTGGCCTGGCTGCGGCTGCAGCCGGACCTGCCCAACGACGGCGGCCTGCCGCCGGCTTCGCGGCTGGCGGCCCTGATGGACGCCCTGCCCCACCCCGCCTGGCTGGTCCAGGGCGGCGCGCTGATCTGGGCCAACCAGGCCTGGCTGACCGCGGTCGAGGCCGGCTCGATGGAGGACGCCATCGCCCGAAAGCTGGTCTTCGACCGCGGTGCTGGCGCCCTGGTGGCCGAGGCCGGTCAGATGGGCGAGCGTCGCGAGGCCAAGCGCTGGGCGCCGGTCAAGGGCCAGAGGCGCGCCTTCGCCCTCTCCGCCCAGCCGCTCGACGGCGGCGACATCGGCGCCTGGGCGCTGGACGTCACCGAGACGGAGGAGACCAAGGAGGCGCTGAAGCGCAATATCGAGGCCCACGACGAGACCCTGAACCATCTAGCCGACGCGGTGGCGATCTTCGACTCAAGCCGGCGCCTGACCTTCCACAACACCGCCTTCGCCCAGCTCTGGGGCCTTGAGCCGGCATGGCTGGCGGACGCACCGAGCCACGCCGAGCTGCTCGACCGCCTGCGCCAGCGCCGCCGTCTGCCGGAAACTGCCGACTATACGCGCTGGAAAAGCAACGAGCTCGGCTGGTATGAGGCGCTCAGCCCTTCGCTGGACGACCTCTGGACCCTGCCGGACGGCCGCACCCTGCGGGTGGTGCGCCAGCCGCACCCGCTGGGCGGCTTGCTCGTACTGTTCTCCGACATGACCGGCGAGCTGCGCCTGAAGTCCCAGTACAACGCCCTGATCCAGGTGCAGCAGGCGACGCTGGACAAGCTGAACGACGCGGTAGCCGTTTTCGGGTCCGACGGGCGCCTCAGGCTGCACAACGACGCCTTCGCCCGGTTCTGGAACGTCACCACGGCGGCCTTGGAAGAGGCTTACGACTTCGACGGCGTTGTCGAGATGTGCGTGCCGCGCCTGCACGACCAGCAGTTCTGGCGCGAGCTTAAGGGGCGCGTCACCGACCCCGACCCCGGCGCACGCATCCCGATCAGCGGCGAAACCAAGTCGTCGGACGACCGCATCATCGCCTTCCAGTCCAGGCCCCTACCGGACGGCGCCACCCTGGTGGCTTTCGCCGACATCACCGACACCCGCCAGCTGGAGGGAGCGCTACGCGACCGCGAAGCGACCCTGGCCGAGGTCGAGCGGCTGAAGCGCGATTTCGTCGGCAACGTCTCCTATGAGCTGCGCACCCCGCTCACCACCATCATCGGCTATTCGGAGCTGCTCGAACGCAGCGGCGACGCCCTGCCGGAACGCGCGCGCGGGCATGTCGCCGCCGTGCGCGCGGCGGCGAGTCAGCTGGCGCGCTCGATCGACGACGTGCTCGACATGGCCCAGATGGACGCCGGCGAAATGGCGCTCGACCTTGGCGACGTCCACATCAAGACCTTGCTCGAAGAGGCCGCCGCGCGCTGGGCCCGGGAGGCGAACGCCGGCGAGATCAGGATCGAGGTCGCTTGCGACGACGATATCGGCGTCATTCGCGCCGACGCGCACCGCCTGGCGCAGAGCATCGACCATCTAGTTGAAAACGCCGTGCTGCAGACACCGTCCGGCGGCCGGGTGACGCTGTGCGCCCGGCGCGCGCCGGGCGAGGTGCAGATCCAAGTCTCCGACACCGGCCGCGGCATCGCCTTCCACGTCCAGGCCCATATCTTCGACCGCTTCGTCGGCCGCGACCGCGGCGGGCCGGGCCTGGGCCTTGCCCTGGTCAAGACGCTGATCGAGCTGCACGGCGGTTGGGTGGCGCTGGAGAGCGAGCCCGGCCAGGGCGCCACCTTCACCTGCCACCTGCCCGAGACCGCCTATGCGGGGGCCGCGCAGGTGGAACTGGAATTCTGACCTCGGAGACCTCGCGATGGATGCCTGCGTCAGCCCCGCCTATGTTCGGACCATGGCCGCCTATAACGCCGAGATGAACCGGCGGCTCTACGGAGCGGCCGCCCGGCTGGACGACGCCGAGCGGCGGCGCGACCGCGGCGCCTTCTGGGGCTCGATCCACGGCACGCTCAACCACCTGCTCTGGGGCGACCAACTGTGGATGTCGCGCTTCGACGGCTGGGAGCGCCCGGCGAAGCCGCAAGGCGAGAGCGGCGGCCTGATCGAGGATTTCGCGGCGCTGCAAACGGCGAGGCTCGCCGCCGACGCACGGATTTCAGCCTGGGCGGCGGGGATTGACGACCGCTGGCTCAGCCAGAGCCAGACCTGGTTCTCGGGCGCCGCCGGGCGCGAGGCGACCGCCCCACGCGATTTTCTGATGATGCATTTTTTCAATCACCAGGCCCATCATCGCGGCCAGGCCCACGCGCTGATCACCGCGGCGGGTGAGCGCACCGAGGACACCGACCTGATGATGCTGGTGCGGCCGCAGCGTTAGCCGGGCTCAGTGCTGGCTTTCGGGCATCCGCACGACCAGCCCGTCCAGGGCGTCGGTGACCTTGATCTGACAGGACAGCCGCGAATTGGGTTCGACCTGCTCGGCGAAGTCGAGCATGGACTCTTCCATGGCCGACATGCTGCCGGTCCGATCGCGCCAGGCGTCATCGACATAGACATGGCAGGTGGCGCAGGCGCAGGCGCCTCCGCAGTCGGCGTCGATGCCCGGAATGTTGTTCTTGACCGCGCCTTCCATGACCGACAGCCCCGGCTTGACGTCGATGACGTGCTCGGCTCCGTCATGCTCGATGTATGTGATCTTCGCCATTCACGCCTCGCACGCCCCTAGGCGGCGACCTCTTTCATGGAAATGGATGGATCGGCAAGCCTCTCGCGCACGATGACGCGACGTGAACCGATCAGTTGACGGCCGCCCATGAACTCCGCGGGGGCGTTGACCGCCTCGACCGCCTGCACCATGCCCTGGTTCAGGTGGAAGACCGCGAAGTGGGCGCCTGCCGGATCGCCGCGCACCAGGACGTCGTCGACATCAAACGGCAGGCCGGCGAGCTGCATCTTGAGGTCGTACTGGTCGGACCAGTTCCAGGGCACCTCGGGGGCCGGCGCGGCGCGGCCGGCGATCGCGCAGGCGGCCTGCTTGGCCTGCTCCAGAGCGCTGGGCACGCTCTCGGGGCGAAACTGGCGGTGGTAGAGCGGCATGGGCCGCAGCGTCACGTCGCCGATGGCGTAGATGGAGGGATCCGAGGTGCGCGCCGCTTCATCGACGATGACGCCGACGCCGCAGTCCAGGCCCACCTCGCGGACCAGTTCGTCATTCGGCGCCGCGCCGACGCCGACCAGGACGACATCGCAGGCGATCAGCCGGCCGTCGCCCAGCCGCACGCCGGCGACCCGGCCGCTTACCCCCTCGAAAGTGGTGATCTCGGCGTCCAGTTCGAAGCTGACGCCGCGCGCCTCGTGATAGGTCTTAAAGAAAGTCGAGAGAGTCGCATTGGCCACCCTGGCCAGCACGCGGGACTCACGCTCGATCACCACCGCCTCGGCGCCCAGCGCGCGGGCGGACGCCGCGACCTCAAGCCCGATATAGCCGCCGCCAACTACGGCTATGCGCTTGCCAGGCGCCAGCTCGGCCTTCAGCGCCTCGGCGTCGGCGGCGCTGCGCAGCACCCGAACCCCGGCCAGGTCCGCGCCCTCGATGGGCAGGCGCCTGGGTCGCGCGCCGGTGGCCAGGATTAGGATGTCATAGGCGACGTCGCCGCCGCGGCCGAGCCGCACCCGGCTGGCGGCGCGATCGATCGCCTCGGCGCGGACGCCCATCCTGAGGTCGATGCCGTGTTCGGAATAGAAGCTCTCGGGCTTCAGGGTCAGGGCGTCTTCGTCCGCCTCGCCCTTCAGCCAGGCCTTGGACAGCGGCGGTCGCTGATAGGGCGGGATCGGCTCCTCGCCGATCAGGGTGATCGGGCCGGCGAACCCATACTGGCGCAGATTCGCCGCCGCCATGCCCGCGGCATGGCCAGCGCCGATCATGACGACCTTGGAGGTTTCCTCACCCATTGTGTGGACCGATGCAGAAGAATGACGGGGGCGTCAACTTACGCCTTTGTTAGACCGCGCGTTCGACCATCATCTGCTTGATCTCGGCGATCGCCTTTGCCGGGTTCAGCCCCTTGGGGCAGACCTGGGCGCAATTCATGATGGTGTGGCAGCGATAGAGCTTGAAAGGATCTTCGAGATCGTCGAGCCGGTCACCTGTCGCCTCGTCGCGGCTGTCGGCCAGCCAGCGGTAGGACTGCAGCAGCGCGGCCGGGCCGAGATACTTCTCGCCGTTCCACCAGTAGCTCGGGCACGAGGTCGAGCAGCAGGCGCAGAGGATGCACTCGTAGAGGCCGTCGAGCTTTTCGCGATCCTCCGGCGACTGGCGCCACTCCTTCTGCGGCTCCGGCGTGGTGGTGTGCAGCCAGGGCTCGATCGAGGCGTACTGGGCGAAGAAGATCGATAGGTCCGGGATCAGATCCTTGATCACCGCCTGGTGCGGCAGCGGCGAAATCTGGATCTCGTTGCCGGGCGCCTCCGCCCAGCCGTGGGTGCAGGCCAGGGTGTTGCGACCGCCGATGTTCATGGCGCAGGAGCCGCAGACCCCTTCCCGGCACGAGCGCCGGAAGGCCAGGGTCGGGTCCATGGTGTTCTTGATGTGGATCAGCACGTCCAGCAGCATCGGGCCGCATTGGTCGACCGCCACATCGTAGACGTCCCAGCGCGGATTGCCGTCGCCCTCGGGGTCCCAGCGATAGACGCGGAAGCTCTTGACCGTCTTGGCGTCGGCCGGCGCCGGCCAATGCTTGCCCGCCTTGACTTTGGAGTTCTGCGGCAGCGTCAGCTGAACCATGCGGGCGACTCTTTTCTCATTCTCAAATCGGGCTCAGTAGACCCGCGCCTTAGGGGGGATCGAGGCGATATCGTTGCTCATCGGCTGGGAATGCACCGGCCGATACTCGATCCTGACCTTGCCGGTGGCGGGATCGAGCCAGGTCAGGGTGTGCTTCATCCAGTTGGCATCGTCCCGGCTGGAAAAGTCCTCGCGGGCGTGCGCGCCCCGGCTCTCGGTGCGGTTGAGGGCGCCGGCCACGGTGACGATCGCCTGGGCGATCAGGTTCTCG
>DASQSO010000243.1:0-10080 GCA_035642335.1 Caulobacteraceae bacterium | reverse complement strand
ACGCCGGTGCGCGCATGGCCGTCGGCGAGCCCGACAGCTACAACCTGTTCGCCGCCGCCACCATGGTCCTCGTGTCCTCGGCGACCATCGTCTCATGGGAGCTGCTGCTGCGGATGGCCAAGACGCCGCGCGCTCGTCATGTGGGCTCCAGCTAGAATGGCAACGCCCAGGCCGCGCCGCATTGCCCCATCGTCAAAGCCCCGCTAGCGTGTCCCCATGCTCGGGCGTTTGCCCTGAGTCACGCGGGGGCGGGGGAGTTAAGACATATGGCAGGCGTTGGAGGCATTTTTCGCCGCAAGTCGGTCGAGCAGATTCAGGCCGAGCATGACCACAGCGAGCTGAAGCGCTCGCTCGGCGCGCTCAACCTCGTCCTGCTCGGCATCGGCTGCATCATCGGCACCGGCATCTTCGTGCTGACTGGCCACGCGGCGGCCGAGTGGGCGGGGCCTGGGATCGTGATCTCCTTCGTGATCACCGGCCTGCTCTGCGCCTTCGTGGCGCTGTGCTACGCCGAACTGGCCTCCGCCCTGCCGGTCTCCGGCTCGGCCTATTCCTACAGCTACGCCTCCATGGGCGAGAGCGTCGCCTGGGTGATGGGGCTCCTGCTGCTGCTGGAGTACGGGTTGGCGGCCTCCACCGTGGCGGTTGGCTGGTCGGGCTATGTGGTCAGCCTGCTGCGCGACATGCACATCGCCCTGCCGGCCGAGTTCACCACGCATGGGCCGATCAAGAACGCGGCCGGCGTGGTGATCGGGTACGGGATCGTGAACCTGCCGGCGATCATCGGCATAGCGGCGGTGACCTGCCTTCTGGTGGTCGGGATCTCGGAATCAGCCACGGCCAACAACATCGTGGTCTTCATCAAGCTGGCGGTGGTGCTGGCCTTCATCATCGTCTGCGCGCGCTTCGTGCATCCGGCGCTCTGGCATCCGCTGGTGCCGGCCGAAACGCCCGCGCCGCCGCCGGGCACGCCCATGGACCTGCCGCATCAGATCGGCCGGGCGCTATGGGATGTCATGACCGGCAAGGGGAGCTCCCACTACGGCCTGGGCGGCGTCATCCACGGGGCTGCGGTGATCTTCTTCGCCTATATCGGCTTCGAGGCGGTCTCGACCGCTGGCGCGGAGTCGAAGAACCCGGCCCGCGACATGCCCATCGGCATCCTGGGCGCGCTGGTCATCTGCACCATCCTCTACATCGCCACCTCGGCGGTGCTGGTCGGCATCGTGCCGTATGCGTCGCTGGACGGCCCGGCCCCGATCGCCACCGCGGTAGATCAGATCGGCATGCCCTGGTTCGCGGTGCTGGTGAAGATCGGCGCCATCGCCGGGCTTTCCAGCGTCATGCTGGTGCTGCTCTACGGCCAGACGCGGATCTTCTACACCATGTCCCGCGACGGGCTGCTGCCGTCCCAGCTGGCGGTGGTGCATCCCCGATTCAAGACGCCCTGGATCAACACCATCATCGTCGGGTTGACGGCGGTGGGCGCGGCCGGCTTCCTGTCGCTGGACACCCTGTCGGCCCTGACCAACGTCGGCTCCCTGGCCGCCTTCGCCATCGTCTGCATCACGGTGATCTACCTGCGCATCACCCACCCAACCATGGCCCGGCCCTTCCGCACGCCGCTCTACCCGCTGACGCCGATCCTGGGCGCGATCATGTGCATTTTCCTGCTGATGAGCCTGATGGCCATCCCGACGACGCGGAATTTCTTCCTGATCTACCTGGCCGCCGGGATCGCGCTCTACTTCCTCTACGGCGTGCGCAATTCTAAGCTGGGCCGGGGAATCGAAGTCGACGGCCACGAACCCGAACCGATGGCCATGCCTGGCCAGGACTGAAAACCTCTCCCGTTGGGCTAGGTCTAGGAGGTCACCGCATAGATCATGATCCCCGTCGCCACGGCCAGGTTCAGGCTGTCGGCGCGACCGCGCATGGGGATTTTGACGTTGAGGTCGCAGATGGCGGCGAGGTCCGCGCTCAACCCGGCCTGCTCGGGGCCCATCAGGATCAGGGCAGGCGCGCGATAGTCGACGGCGCGGTAGTCGGCGGTGGCGTTGAGCAAAGTCCCGACCACCGAGCCGGGCCATGATGCGCGCCAGGCGATGAATTCGGCCGCCGTCGCGCGGTAGAGCGGGGTCGCGAACACCGAGCCCATGGTCGCGCGCACCGCCTCGACCGAATAGGGGTCGCAGGTCTCGCCGACCAGGATGACGCCGCCGACGCCCGCCGCATCGGCGGTGCGCACGATGGTCCCGAGATTGCCGGGATCGCGCACGCTCTCCAGCGCCACCCAGCAGCGCGCGGACACCGGGTCCAGCGCCTCCAGGGCGGCGAATTGCTGCCGAAACACCGCGACCACGGTCTGCGGGTTGTCGCGGCGGGAGATCTTTTCCAGGATGGCGCGGCCGACCTCGACCACGTCGCCGCCGGCCGCCGCCGTGGCGTCCGCCGCCCGGCGCAGCAGCGGCTGGCCGGCCGCCTCCGGACCATAGAGCAGGATTTTCGGGGTGTGGCCGAGATCCAGCGCCTCGGCGGTCAGCTTGAGGCCCTCGGCGAGGAAGAGGCCGGTGGCCTCGCGTTCCTTGCGCATGTGCAGCGCCCGTACCGCCTTGACGGTGGGGTTGGTCAGCGAAGTGACTTGGCGCGCGTTCGCCGAGGCGCTCATTGGGCCGCGCTCCAGCGAGCGAAAAAGGACAGGCCGACGCCGCGCTCGCCGCCCTCCTCCATCAGGGCGAGCTCGCCCCAGTCGATACGGCCGCCGCGCGCCGCCATGGCCTCGGACAGCAGGCTGGCCAGCGACAGGCCGGAGACCCGCTCGGCATAGGCGTTGAGGATCAGGAAGGAGGCGTCCGGCGACAGCAGATCGACGCAGAGGTTCAGCAGCTCCGGCAGATCCTCGAACAGCCGCCAGACCTCGCCATTCGGCCCGCGGCCGTATTTCGGCGGATCCAGGATGATGCCGTCGTAGCGAACCCCGCGCCGGGCCTCGCGTTGGACATAGCGGCGGGCGTCCTCGCAGATCCAGCGCACCGGGCGGTCGGCCAAGCCGGACAGCTCGGCGTTCTCTCGCGCCCAGCCGATGGCCTTCTTCGAGGCGTCGACGTGAGTCACCACCGCGCCGGCCGCGGCGCAGACCAGGCTGGCCACGCCGGTATAACCGAACAGGTTCAGCACCTTCAGGCCGGGGGAGAGCCTTAGGCGCTCGTCTAGCCAGGCCCAGTTCGCCGCCTGCTCCGGAAAGAAACCCAGATGCCGGAAGGCGGTGAAGCGGCCGAGAAACGTGACCTCGCCCCAGGCCATCCGCCAGGCGTCCGGCGCCCGGTGGGCGAAGCGCCAGCGGCCGGCCTCGTCTTCGTCCGATGGGTCGAAGATGGCGTCGGCGTTGGCCCATATCGCTTCGCCAAGCCTTGGCCGCCAAAGGCATTGCGGTTCCGGCCGGACCAGGGAATAGAGGCCGCAACGTTCGAGCTTGCGGCCGTCGCCGGAGTCGACCAGGCCGTAGTCGGCCCAGCCCGCGGCGCGGGCGACCAGGGGCGCATCGCTCAGCAAGGGTTTGGCGGTGACGGCCATATCCTGGCCTTACGCGGCAAAGGCTTGGCGCGTCCAGTCCGCGGCTGACTTGCGGTGACGCAACGATTACAGTTTAGTAACGATCGAGTCTGTTGCCCGGGGAACGCCGCCGATGACGATGACGCTCACCAAATCGCCCCGCTCCGCCCGCAAGGCCAAAGGGGACGGACACTTGCGACGCGCCGAAATCCTGCATGCCGCCGAACGCATCTTCGTGCGTGACGGCTATCAGGGCGCGACCATCCGCAAGATCGCCGAGGAGGTGGGGGTTTCATCGACAGCCCTCTACATGCACTTCAGCGACAAGGACGAGATCCTGCTGGAGATTTGCGAGGGCGCCATCGCCACCCTGCTGGCCTCCAACACCGCGATTTCCGAGCGGTCCATCGATGCGGTCAGCCGGGTGCGGCTGATGCTCGACGCCTATATGCGGTTCGGGCTGGACAATCCCAACACCTACCAGCTGGCCTTCTGCACGACGCCCGGCCAAATTTCCGCCATCCGCCACGAAGCCACCACCGGCCTTGGCGTGCGCTGCTATGAGCGCTTCGTGGGCGCCGTGGCCGACATCGCCGCCGAGGGACGCCTCAGGGTCGGTGACGCCGACAGCGCCGCTCAGACGCTTTGGGCAGCCTGCCACGGGCTCGTCTCGTTGCGCACTAGCCAGAAGATCGAGCGCGCCGACGACGAGACGCTGATGGCCCTGATGCTCGACTGCCTTTTCGAAGGCTTGGTGATCGATTGACCCGGTGGCCGGCGTCAAGGCGCTCGCGGCGCTTCTAGAGGCCGGCCCGGTCCTGGCGGCCAGGCGGGCCGATCGTCTGCCTACTGAGGGTTAACGGCCAGGATCGACGATCGGCGCCGCGGCCAGGGTCGGGCCCACGCTCGCCACCCGGCCGCCATAGACATAGCCGCCCCGCTTCAGATCGGACGTCAGATTCAGCGTGGTCACGCCGCCGTTGAGTCGCGCGCGGTAGATCTCGGCCGCCTCCATGACCCGCATGACGTAGTTCCGGGTCTCGGAGAATGGAATACATTCGATAAAATCAACGGGGTCGACGCTCGACGAGCGCGGGTCGCCGCAATAGCCGACCCACTCCGCCGGCCGCCCCGGCCCGGCGTTATAGGCCGCCGTCGCCAGCACATAGGAGCCGCCGAAATTGTCGATCATGCTGCCGATGTAGAAGGAGCCCAGCCGCATATTATAGTCCGCGTCATCCAGCATGCCGGCGCTATAGGGCTCGCCTATCTTGCGTGCGACCGCCTCTGCGGTGCCCGGCAACAGCTGCATCATCCCGCGCGCGCCGACGTTCGAGCGCAGATGGGGGTCGAAATTGCTTTCCTGGCGGGTGAGCCCGAACACGATGGCCGGTTCCGCCGTCCCCGCCAGCAGCGAGGTGGCGCGGATCGGATAGCCGCGCTCCGGCAGGATGACGCCGCGCTGAGCCGCGGCGCGGACCACCCGCATGGACAGGTCTTGTTCGCCAGCGTTGCGGGCGAGGTCGACCAGCAGGGTGGATTCCTCCGCCGTCGGCATATCGTCCGCCGCCGCCAGGACAAACAGGCGGAAGGTGTCGCGCTCGTCCATCCCGGCCAGCAGGCGGGCGGCGCGGATCACGTCGCGCCCCTCGAACCGCGCCACGTCGGCGGGCGTTGGAACCGGGTCGCGGCCGATGTTGATCTGCCGCAGGCCAACCTTTTCCGCCGCCAGCTGGCCATAGAAGGTCGTGTAGTAATGAGCGCTCTCGGCATAGAAGGCCTTCGCCTGCACCTGGTCGCCATCGGCCTCGGCGGCGCGGCCGCGCCAGTAAAGCGCCCGGGCCTGGCTGATCGGGGTGGAGCTAGCGTTCTGGATATTGGCGAAATGGGCGTCGGCCAGGGCCGGCTCGTGCAGTTTCGACAGGGCGAGCCAGCCGGCGTAGAATTCCGCCTCGGTATAGTCGACGCCGGTTGTGAGGCCGCTCTTGTCGGCCAGCGTATAGGCCGTGCGGTAGTCGCCGGTCTTGAGCGAGGCGTTGATCAGCTGCTTGCGCAGGGTCCAGACCCGGCTGGCGGCCTCGTCGCAGGGCATCTCTTGCGGAAACTTGGCGACCAGGGCGATCGCGGAGCTGTCCATGTCGTGGTCGTGGAACGAGCGGGCGCGTTCCACCGCTAGCCCTGGATCGTCCGCCACCGACGGCGGCAACGTATCGGCCAGATACATGGCGTTGTTGGCGTTCGAGCGCAACGCAATGCGCGCCTGGGCCAGGGCCTGCTGGTCGGGCGGCAGCAGCGCCAGCATGTCGTGCGCCGCCGGGCCCTGCACCCCGTAGAGCAGGGTGTCCTCGCGGCTGACATGGTCGTCGATGGTCAGAAAGCCGCCAAACCGGTTCAGCATCGCACGCTGAACATCGGCCTCGAAAATCTGAGTGCGCCACCAATGGCGGATCAGGGCCTGGGCGTCCTGGACGCGCCCCTGCAGCTGATAGGCGCTTGCCAGCGCCATGGCGCCCTGGGCCGTGGCCGGAGCGGCGGCGCCGAACCAGGCGATGACCTGCGCCGGCGGCAGGCCCGACGAGTCGAGGGCCTTTTCCGCAACAGCCTGGCGTCGGCTGGCGCGCGGCCAACCGACCAGCTCGCGCCTGGCCTGGTCGAGTTCGAAAAAGCTCAGTTGCTCGCCATCCGCGTCGACCATGGCCCAGAGCGCGATCTTGCGCGCCGCCGGGTCGCTCATCGACTGCATCGCCGCCCGCGCCCCGCCGGCGTCTCCGCGTCTGGCGGAGCTCAGCGCCGTTTCCAGCGCCTGGCTGTCATTGCCAGGCGCATAGGCCGGGGCCGCGACCGGCGGGAAGCTGACCGGGGACATGGGCGCGCTGGGGGCGGGCGCGGCGGCTACGGGTGGCGACGCCGGCGCGGGTGTCGGCGGAACCGGCGCCGTCGAGATCGGCGCGGCGAGAGGCTGCGCCGCAGTAGACTGGATCGTCGCCGGCCCGGACAGGATCTGGATCGGTCGCGCCGGCGGGATGATCGGAGTCAGGGTCTGGGCGCCGGCGCCGGAACAGACGAGTGCGACGGATGCAGAAACCATCAGGGCGCGACGAATCGACAAGGACAGCACCACCTTCTCTGTTCGCCCCCTTGAAGCACACCGGTTGCGGCCAGCGAGCTCGCGGCCATATTGTCCGGCGAATCACCTGCTGCAACCCTAGTAGCCTGCACTTCACGGCATTTTGCGGACCTCAAATGCGTCAACCTCGCTTCCACGGCGTTCTCCCAGCCTTGATCACGCCGTTTCGCGACGGCGCGGTCGATGAGGAGGCCTTTATCGCCCTGGTCGAGCGCCAGATCGCCGGCGGCGTGCACGGGCTGGTTCCGGTCGGCACCACCGGCGAAAGCGCGACGCTGAGCCATGCCGAGCACGCGAGGGTGGTCGAGCTGTGCGTCAAGATCGCGCGCGGCCGCGTGCCGGTGATCGCCGGCGCCGGCTCCAACGCCACCAGCGAGGCGATCGAACTCGCCCGCCACGCCAAGGCGGTGGGCGCCGACGCGGCGCTGATGGTGACGCCCTATTACAACCGGCCGAGCCAGGAGGGACTCTACCGGCACTATGCGGCGGTGAACGCGGCGGTCGAGCTGCCGATCCTGGTCTACAACGTGCCCTCGCGCACCGGCGTCGACATCGCCAACGAGACCCTGACGCGGCTTGCCAGGCTGGCCAACATCGTCGGGATCAAGGACGCCACCGGCGACATGGCGCGGCCCAGCCAGCAGCGGCTGACCTGCGGCGACGGCTGGACCATGCTCTCCGGCGACGATCCCACCGCGCTGGGCTACATCGCCCACGGCGGCCACGGCTGCATCTCGGTGACCTCGAACGTCGCGCCGGAGGCCTGCGCGGCTTTCATCAACGCCTGTTTGCAGGGCGACCTCGAAGGTGCGCGCGAGCGTCAGGACCATCTGATCAACCTGCACAAGGCGCTTTTCCTCGACGCCTCGCCGGCGCCGACCAAGTTCGCCCTGGCGCGTCTGGGCCTGTGCGCGGAAGACGCCCGCCTGCCGATCGCGCCCTGCGCCGAGGCCGTGAAGCCGGCCATACTGGACGCGATGCGCCAGGCCGGCCTCGGCTGATGACGGGCAAGCTGATCGCCGAGAACCGGCGGGCGCGGTACGACTACTTTCTGGACGAAACCTTCGAGGCGGGGCTCGCGCTCACCGGCACCGAGGTCAAGGCGCTGCGCGAAGGCCGCGCCAACATAGCCGAGTCCTACGCCGCCGCCGAGGGCCGCGAGTTCGTGCTGGTCAACGCCAACATTCCCGAATACGGACCGGCGAACCGGTTCAACCACGCGCCGCGCCGGCCGCGCAAACTGCTGCTGCACCGCAAGGAGATCGACAAGCTGCTGGGCGCGGTACAGCGCGAGGGCCGCACGCTGATTCCCATGCGGCTCTATTTCAACGACCGGGGCAGGGTGAAGCTGGAGCTGGCGCTGGCTCGCGGCAAGAAGGTGCATGACAAGCGCAACACCGAGGCCGAACGCGACTGGAAGCGCGAACAGGGCCGGCTGATGCGCGATCGGGGCTAGGCGCCGCCGCTGGACGCTCAGATAAGCCGTCGAGACGGGCCCGGGCTGTCTCGAAGGTCGCCTCGAACATGGCCGGAGTCAGCCGCCCGGTGTTCGTGTTCAGCCGCGAGCAGTGGTAGCTGTTGATCAGGTCGTAAGGCCCGGCGCGGGTCTCCGATCCGTGCCCGGCGACGCCGGCGCTCGCCTTCATGCCCAGCGCCCGCAGCGTGCTTCGCCGCGCGATGCCGCCCAGGGTGACGATGACCTTCAGCCGTGGCAGGGCGGCGATGCGGGCGGCCAGGAACGGCCGGCACGCGGCCTCTTCGGCGGTCAGGGGCTTGTTCTGCGGCGGCGCGCAGCGGACGGCGTTGCCGATCATGCAATCGACCAGTTCGAGGCCATCGTCAGGCCGCGCCTCATAGGTCCCGCGCGCGAAACCGGCCTTGAGCAGGGTCTGGTAGAGCAGCACGCCGGCGAAATCACCGGTGAAGGGCCGCCCGGTGCGGTTGGCGCCCGTGCGGCCGGGGGCTAGGCCGACGATCAGTAGGCGCGCGTCCGGATCGCCGAAGGAGGGGGCGGGACCGTTCCACCAGTCGGGATGCTCGGCGCGGTTCTCGCCCCGATAGGCGACCAGCCGGGGGCAGATGGGGCAGTCGCGTGGGGGATCGGCCCCGCCCAGCGCGCTCAAGCGTCGGCGTCCGCCTCGCGCTCGGCCGGCGCGGCCGCGTCGCCCTGGATGAAGCGAGGCAGGTGCGGGCGGGCGGGGCGGCCGATGATATTGGCCAGATCCTGCAGGTCGACGAAGTTGTCGGCCTGACGGCGCAGGTCGTCGGAGGCCATGGGCGGCTGCGACTTGACGGTCGAGACCACCGTCACGCGCACACCTTTCTGCTGCACGGTCTGGACCAGCTTGCGGAAGTCGCCGTCGCCGGAGAACAGCACCACGTGATCGACGTGCGGGGCGATTTCCATCATGTCGACGGCGATCTCGACATCCATGTCGCCGCGCCAGCGCTTGCGCCCCTGGCTGTCGGTGTATTCCCGCGCCGTCTTGGTCACCAGCGAATAGCCGTTGTAGTCCAGCCAATCCACCAGCGGCCGGATCGGCGAGTAGTCCTCGTTCTCGACCAGGGCGGTGTAGTAGTAGGCGCGGGTGAGCAGGCCGCGGGTGCGGAACTCGGCCAGCAGCTTCTTGTAGTCGATATCGAAGCCGAGGCTCTTGGCCGCGGAATAGAGATTGGCCCCGTCGATAAAGAGGGCGATGCGATCGTTTGGGTAGAATGTCATGATTTCAAACGCCTTATTGAAATGTTCGACGACGCTGTCCTGATCGCTCTGGGGAGTAGCCTGGCTGGGAGGTTTGGATCGCGCCAGGCCTTGCTGGAAGCGGCGCTGGACAATTTTCCGGCCGCCGGGCTCAAGCTTTTGAAGCGATCTTCGTGGTGGCGCTCGGCCTCCTGGCCCGACCCTGGAATGCCTGACTACCTCAATGGTCTGGCTCTTGTCGAGACGGCCCTATCGCCGCAGCGGACCCTGGCCGCGCTCCGCCGGCTCGAGGCCGCGTTCGGCCGCCGCCGCGAGGCGACGAATGCTCCGCGCACGCTCGATCTGGACCTCATCGCCCATGGCCGCCTGGTGCTGGACGAGTCCGACCTGACCCTGCCGCACCCGCGCGCCCACGAGCGGCTGTTCGTCATGGGTCCGCTGGTCGAGATCGCACCGCGGTGGCGCCATCCGGTGCTGGGGAAGACGGCCGCGGAGCTGGTTTTGAGCGCGACGGTGGGCGCGGACGCCCGGCCGGTTTAGGTAACCGCCTCACGACTTGGCGTAGGCGGTCGCCGACAACATCAGCCTTGGCGTGCTTTGGCAGTTCGGAGCGAGTGAGTGCAGCAAGGCGGGATGCCAGAGAACGACATCGCCTGGCTGGCCGATCACCTCCGCGACCCGCAAGCGAGTTCCGCGCAGC
>DASQSO010000242.1:0-3178 GCA_035642335.1 Caulobacteraceae bacterium | reverse complement strand
CCGCGCCCGCGCCGGCGCACTAAGCGGGTTGAGGAAAAGTGCGAAGCGGTTTTCCGCCCGCAACCCGCTCTAACGTTTAGGAGCGATCACGTTTTTGAATTTGGATTGCTTCAATCCAAATTCAACGTGATCTAGCGGCGTCGGGGCCGGAGTCGTCGCTTCACCCCAGCGCCGCCGGATGCTGTAGCACGCCCAAAAGCTGGATGCGGAAGATCAGCAGGCTGTTGGGCGGAATGGCGTCCGGGCCGTGGTCGCCGTAGCCGAGGCCCGGCGGCACGTAGAGGATCCATTCGTCGCCGGGGCGCATCAGCGGCAGGGCTTCGAGCCAGCCGGGGATCAACCCGGCCAGCGGCAGGTCGGCCGGCTCGCCGCGGGCGAAGGACGAGTCGAACACCTTGCCGTCCAGGAACTTGCCTTCGTAATTGACCTTCAACTCGTCGCCGGGACCCGGATGCGGGCCATCAGCGGCCCCGGAACGCACGATCTTGTACTCGAGCCCGGACGGCAGGGTGACGACGCCGGGCTGCTTGCCATTGGCGGCCAGGAAGCCCTGCGCCGCCTTCAGGTTGGCGCCCGCCGGGTCGCCATGGTGGCAGCCGGCCAGCACAAGGCCCAGCAGCACAGGAACAACGAAGCGAAGCGCGCGCATCAGAGCGGCCGCGGCGGGTGGCCGGCGTCGCGCAGCGCCTCCATCACCTCGGCGGTGTGCTGCGCGTCCCGGGTCTCGATCATGATGTCGAATTCCGCCCCCTTGGCCGGCACGTCCAGCGCCAGCCGGTTGTGCGCTACCTCGACGATATTGGCCCCCTTGCCGCCGATGACGGCGGTGACGTTGGCTAAGAGGCCCGGCCGATCATCGCCGATGATCCGCAGCCACACCAACCGCTGGTCGCGCACCAGCTCGCGGGTCAGCACCGAGGCCAGCAGGCGCGGATCGATATTGCCGCCGGTCAGGATCAGCCCGACCTTCTTGCCCCTGAACGTATGCGGATGCTCGATCAGCGCCGCCAGCGCGGCCGCCCCGGCGCCCTCGCAGACTGTCTTCTCGACATTGCAATAGAGGGCGATGGCCCGCTCCAGCGAGGGCTCCTCGACCAGCAGCACCCCGTCGATCAGCGGCCGGACCATGGCGTAGGTAAGGGCGCCGACCTGCTTGACCTGGATGCCCTCGGCGATGGTCTGGCCGCCGAGCACCGCGCGCACCCCGTTCATGCGGGCGGTGAAGGACGGATAGCTGGCCGGCTCGACGCCGATGATGCTGATGTCCGGACTGATGGACTTGGCTGCTGTCGCCACCCCGGCGATCAGCCCGCCGCCACCGATGGGCACCGGCAGCACCTCCAGGTCCGGGGCGTCCTCCAGCATCTCCAGGGCGATGGTGCCTTGGCCGGCCATGACGTCGATGTCGTTGAACGGGTGCACGAAGATCAGGTCCCGCTCTTCACGCAACAGCTCGGCGTGGGCGGCGGCCTCTTCATAGGTGTCGCCGTCCAGCACCACCTCGGCGCCGAAGGCCCGGGTCTGCTGCACCTTCACGAACGGGGTGGCGCGCGGCATGACGATGGTCACCGGCACGCCCAGCTGCTGACCGTGATAGGCCAGGCCCTGGGAATGGTTGCCGGCCGAGGCGGCGATGACGCCGCGGCCGCGATCGTTGATCTGCAGCAGCTTGTTCAGCGCCCCCCGCTCCTTGAACGAAGCGGTGAACTGCAGATTCTCGAACTTCACCCACACTTCGGCGCCGGTGATCTGCGACAGCGTCTTCGAATACCTGCAAGGGGTGCGTTCGATGTGGCCCTTCAGCCGCTCGGCGGCGGCCTCGATCTGGGCAAAGGCGAGGGTCATGGCGGTCTTTGAAGCACCGGGAGGAAAAGGCCGGGCAAACTAGCGGCGGCTTGGGCTGACCGCAATCCACGCCAGAGGTCGAGCCGGCGCATGGCCTTTGCCTGCGGCGCGGAGAGCTGTGGCCAGGGCGGTCGCCCAGCCGCCGCGCAAACCGCGCAAGGACGACGGCCTTGACGAATCCATAAGTACGTACTTATGTTTCTTCCATGACCGCCGAAGCCGCGCTCTTCCGCACCCTGGCCGACCCCACCCGCCGGGCGGTGTTTGAGCGGCTGGGCGATGGCGAGATGACCGTCTCGGACCTGCGCCAAGGCTTTTCGGTCTCGCAGCCGGCGATCTCGCAGCATCTGGCGGCGCTGAAGGCCGCCGGCCTGGTCAGCGAGCGCCGCGCCGGCCGCAATGCCTATTATCGCCTCCGCCCCGAGGGCCTGGCGCCCCTGGCCGGCTGGGTCGACCGCTATCGCACCTTCTGGCCGGAACGCATCGGCAAGCTGAAAGACCTCTTGAAGGACATGGACCAATGAGCCCGGAAGACCTGGTCGAACCCGAAACCGTCCCCGAAACCGTCATCGTCGACTGTGACCTGGACGAGCCGCCGGAGAAGGTCTGGCGCGCCCTGACCGTCCCCCAACTGATGGCCGCCTGGCTGGCCGAGGGCGACATCAGGCCCGAGGTCGGCCACCGGTTCGCCATGCAGCCCGCCACGGGCCCAGTCGAGTGCGAGGTGCTGGAGGCCGATCCGCGCAACCGTCTGCGCCTGGCCTGGCGCGAGCGCGACGAGGACGGCGGCCTGATCAACAGCGAGGTCACCTTCGTCCTCACCCCGACCATCACCGGCGGCACGCGGCTTCGCCTTGTCCACGACGGCTTCATCCGCATCGGATTCCTCACCGTCGCCATCGGCAGGATCGCCCCGGTCATGCGCAAACCGCGTCGTCGCGCCGCCCGGGCGAACTCATGGAGCGTGATGGCATGGGCGGCCTGAGCATGAATCTGGTGCCGATGGTGGTGGAGCAGTCCGCCCGCGGCGAGCGCGCCTTCGACATCTATTCGCGACTGTTGCGCGAGCGGGTGATCTTCCTGAACGGTCCGGTCGAGGACGGCATGTCGGCGCTGATCTGCGCCCAGCTGCTCTATCTGGAGGCCGACCACCCGAAGAAGGAGATCTCCCTCTACATCAACTCGCCCGGCGGCTCGGTGACCGCCGGTTTCGCCATCTACGACACCATGCGCTACATCAAGAGCCCGGTTTCGACCTTCGCCATGGGCTTCGCCGCCTCCATGGGCTCCTTCCTGCTGATGGCCGGCGAGCCGGGCCAACGGGTCTGCCTGC
>DASQSO010000241.1:0-2215 GCA_035642335.1 Caulobacteraceae bacterium | reverse complement strand
CCCCACCAGGGCGTCGGCAGCGCGTGGGTCAGCGGCATGCGCCCGCCGCTCAGCAAGTCGAAGCGAACGCGCCAGTGGCCGAAGTTCGGCAGCGAGACGATCGCCCGCTCGCCGATGCGCAGCAGTTCGGAGAGCACGTGCTTGGGCTGGCGCACCTGCGGCAGGGTCTGGGACAGCACCGCGTAGTCGAAGGCTCGCGTCGGGAAGTCAGCCAGGTCGCGGTCGGCATCACCCTGCACCACCGCCAGGCCCCGCGCCAGGCAGGCCTGGACGCCTACCGGGCTGATCTCCAGCCCACGGCCGTCGACATCCTTCTGTGAACTGAGCAGTTCCAGAAGGGCGCCCTCGCCGCAGCCGATATCGAGCACCCGCGCGCCCGGCCGCACGAGGTTGGTGATCTCTCGGAAGCTCTCGGACTGTGCGGTCACACGATGCCTCTGGCCTGGCCGGCGGCGTCGAGGAAGCCGCGTAGCGCGCCATGCATGACCGGCTCGTCCAGGAAGAAGGCGTCGTGGCCCTTGTCGGTCTCGATCTCGACGAAGCTGGCCCTGGCCCCGGCGGCGTTCAGCGCCCGGACGATCGAGCGGCTCTCCGCCGTCGGATAGAGCCAGTCGGAGGTGAAGGAGAGCACGCAGAAACGCACGTCCCGCGCGCGCCGGAACGCCTGCGCCAACACCCCGCCATGGGCCGCGGCCAGGTCGAAATAATCCATGGCCCGGGTGATGTAGAGATAGGAGTTGGCGTCGAACCGTTCGACGAAGCTGGCCCTGGCCCCGGCGACGTTCAGCGCCCGGACGATCGAGCGGCTCTCCGCCGTCGGGTAGAGCCAGTCGGAGGTGAAGGAGAGCACGCAGAAGCGCACCTGGCGCGCGGCGGTGAAGGCGTCGGCCAGCACCCCGCCGCTGGCCGCGGCCAGGTCGAAATAGTCCACCGCCCGGGTGATGTAGAGATAGGAGTTGGCGTCGAAGCGATCGACGAAGCTGGTCCCCTGGTGGCGCAGATAGCTCTCCACCTGGAAGTCGGCGTCAAACCCCCAGGACAGGCCGTCGCGCTGCAGCTCGCGGCCGAACTTGCGCTGCAAGGCCGGCTCCGAGAGATAGGTGATGTGCGCGGCCATGCGGGCCACGGCCAGACCCTTGTCCGGGCGCACCCCGGCCGCCTCGTATTCGCCGCCAAGCCAGCTGGGATCGGCCATGATCGCCTGGCGGCCTACCTCGTGGAAGGCGATGTTCTGCGCCGAATGCCGCAGCGAGGCGGCGATGCAGATGGCCGAATAGAGCCGCTCGGGATAGTCGGCCGCCCATTGCAGCACCTGCATGCCGCCCATGGAGCCGCCGATCACCGCGAACAGGGTCTCGATTCCGAGGGCGTCGACCAGCATGGCCTGGGCGCGCACCATGTCGGCGATGGTGATCATCGGGAAGTTCAGCCCGTAGACCCGCTCGGTCTCCGGATCGATCGAGGACGGGCCGGTCGTGCCCATGCAGCCGCCGACCACGTTGGAACAGATGATGAAGTGCCGCTCCGGGTCCAGCGGCTTGCCGAGCCCGACGACCTGGGTCCACCAGCCGGGCCGGCCGGTCAGCGGATTATCCGAGGCGACGTGCTGGTCCATGGTCAGCGCGTGGCAGATCAGGACCGCGTTGCTACGCGCCGCGTTCAGCGCGCCATAGGTGCGGTAGGCGATCTCCAAGCCGTTCAGCCGGGCGCCGGAATCCAGCGTCAGCGGCTGGTCCGGCCCGAACCGGATCAGGCCGCCATCCACCCCAACCCTCTGCTGCAGGCCCACATCTCGGCTCATGGGCGGGTTGGACAGCCTTTGCCCTGGCCCTGTCAACCGTCGCTTCCGCAAGCCCCCGGCTTCGGTCTAAACAAAGATCAGGTTGGCGGCCCATGTTGAGGGGCGCGGGATTTCCGGAATGCGACGACTGATCCTGCTGCGCCACGGCAAGGCCGAGTCCACCGCCTCGAGCGGCGGGGATTTCGACCGCGGCCTGACCGCGCGCGGCCGGCGCGAGGCGGCGCTGACCGGCCGGGCCCTGGCCGAGACCGGCTGCGCGCCGGACCTGGTGCTGGTCTCCACCGCCCGCCGGGCCATGGAGACCTGGGAGGCGGCGCAAGGCGCCTTTCCCAAGGCGCGCATGGCCCCGGCGCGCGCGCTCTACCACGCCTCGGCCGACGCCCTGGCCGAGGCCATCGACGCCGCCGGCGAGAC
>DASQSO010000240.1:0-2898 GCA_035642335.1 Caulobacteraceae bacterium | reverse complement strand
GGATCCATCACCGGCGGTCGGGCGCTACGTCCCATCGGGCGCCATGGATGGTCCGACTTTTCATGGGCTGATCACCAAGGGTCCGGCGCTTCTGCCGGGATGGTTTTAGAACCACAGGTCCGCAACGCAGCGCTCGTCGCGCGGCAGGTTCTCCCCCGTTTCGAGGCCTTCGTGGTGGCGGATCGGAATGGCCGTGACACAATCGGGTTCCGCCAAACGAAGGTTGACGGCGCCGTACCGCCGGCCGTCGGCCCCCTTGTTTGTCGCCCACCACCAGGCGATGCAGCCGCAATCGCCGCAGAAGTGGAAGCCGAGGTTGCGGCCTCCCCACGCATAGGTCCGCGTGATCCCGGAAATACGGATGTCTTCATTTTCGAAGCCATACGCCCACAGCGCACCGTAGCGGCGACATAGCGTGCAGTTGCAGGCCGTTGCTTCATCGGGAAGCCCGTCGAGGCTCCAGCGGACCGCGCCGCAATGGCAGGACCCTTCAATCATCTGGCCATCCTTGAGCCCGCGCTGCTTCGCGGCTGACTCTACATCGCTGCCGGCGAACGGGAAGGCGCCGCCGCGGCGGCCGGAAGACGGGGCCGACGCCCCGGCAAGCGCTTCAGGCGATCTGGTCGGACGGCGGTTCGATGAACGCCGGCGTGTGGCTCAGCGCCTCCAGGTTCGCCTCGTGGGAGCTGCGGTTCAGCCGGTAGAAGAACAGCGTCGATACGGCGGCGAGGTTGAGCACCAGGGTCGAGGGCAACCAGAGCAGGGCCATGTGGCGCATGATCGTCGGGTCGACGAAATCGATCTGACTCTTCTGAGCGCCGATCGGGAACCGCACCACCTCGAGGATCAGGGCGCCCAGGAGTCCGCCGATGCCGGCGGTGAACTTGGGCAGCAGGTTGGACGCGGCGAAAAGCAGCCCCTCGGAGCGAACGCCGGTCTTGACCGCGTTGTCCTCGGCCACGTCGGCGATCATCGAGCCGACAATGATGTAGCCGATGAGCGATAGCGTACCGGAGAAGAACCCGTCGGCGACCAGGATCACAGGGATCATTGGCGCGCCGTTCGGCGGCAGCAGCCCGAGCAGGCGCAGCCCGACCGGGATCACGCCCCCGAGGATCGCCAGCGTGAAGACCGCGATCATCGTGCGCTTCTTGTCCAGGGCGCGCGAGAGATGCGGCGCGACGAAGACGGCGAGCAGGGATGACGGGGCGACCAGAAAGCCGATCACGCCGACAAGCTGGGGCGACAGGCCCCAGAAGTAGTAGTTCATGAAGGCGTTGAGCGTGGCGGTGACGCCGCCGGCGACGCCGGCAAGCAGGCCCGCCCCCATCACCGCGATCAGGGATGGATTGCCCAGCGTGGCGAACACTTCGCGCAGGGCGTCGAACATGGACTGCCGCCGCTGGGGCGCCCGCCAGAGGCTGGGAATGTAGCGATGCGTCGCCGCCGACGAGATGAGGATGGCGGCGAACGTCAAAACCGCCGCCAGCACGCCGAAGCTGGCGTAGGCGGCCGGGTCGTTCTGCCCCAGCGGATGGCTCGCGTCCTTGCGCAGGAAGACGGTCTGCATCACCAGGAACACGCCGATGCCGCCGGCGAAGGCGAAGAAGTAGCGGAAGCTGATGAGGCTGGTTCGATCGTGATAATCTGGCGCGAGTTCGGGCGTCAGAGCGTCGCTCGGGATCTGATAGAGGCTCACGCACAGCCGCAGCACGATGAGCAGGACCAGGGTGTAAGCCGCGATCGCCTCCGGTGAGACTCCGTGCGGTGGGCGCCACAGCAGAAAGATGGCGAGCGAGATCGGCAGGGCCGAGGCGTACATGAACGGATGTCGCCGGCCCCAAGGCGTACGGAGCGTGTCGGAAACACGGCCGATCACCGGATCGAGCACGGCGTCGACGGCCAGCGAGGCGAAGACCACCAGGCCGACGATGGCCGGGTGCAGGCCGATCACGCGAACCAGGAAGTAGGTGATGGTCGCCTGCGAAAGAGCCGCTCCGGCGGTCGCCTGCGCCACCGAGCCGAACCCGTAGGTGACCTTGGTTCCAAGGCCCAGCCGCGACGGTTGTCGCGACGGTTGTCGCGAGGGGGGCGGCAGCTCGCTCAAGGGTTCATGTCTCCGACTCGCGGGGTCAACCATTTAAGCGGCGCCCCGGGCGAAACGTCCATGGCCCACGACTGAAAGAGCCGGAGCGGCTGCGACGCGCTTTATTATTGACTGGACGATCTATAACGGTCAATCTCCCGGTCATGGCGAGACCGAGGGAATTCGACCGGGAGCTGGCGCTGGAGCGCGCCACGGACGTCTTTTGGGCCAATGGCTACGCCTCGACCTCGACCGAGGAGCTGCTGGCCGCCATGGGGATCGCCCGCCAGAGCCTGTACAACGCCTTTGGCGGCAAGCGGGCGCTCTACCTCGAGGCGCTGGAGGCATATCAGCGCGCCACCACGTCCGGTCACCTGCAACGGCTCAAGGCTCCGGCTTCGCCGCTGGCCGGCATCGAGGCCCTGTTGCTCGGCCTGATCGCCGAGGACGATGGGCGGCGGGCGATGGGCTGCATGGGCGTCGGCGCCGTCAGCGAGTTCGGCGCCGGCGATGCCGCCATGGCCGAGCTTCGCGCCAAAGTCGGGCCGCCGGTCCTGGCCAGCCTGGTCACGCGTCTGCGCGAGGGCCAGGCGACAGGCGAGGTCGATCCGGCGATGGACGCCGAGGACGCCGCCCGGTTCGTCCAGATGACCATGACCGGATTGCAGCTCGCCGCCCGCGGCGGCGGCGCCGCCGAGGCGCTGCGCTCGCTGGCCCGCTTCGCCGTCGACCGCCTGAAGACACGCTGAGCGTCCCCGAGCGCCGGCGGACGCGATTGCATGACCAGTTGTGGATTAATCAGTCAACAATGG
>DASQSO010000239.1:0-4320 GCA_035642335.1 Caulobacteraceae bacterium | reverse complement strand
CCAAGCGGGATGATGGAGACAGCAAAATGAACGATCGCGTCCAGGTCAGCATAGAGGACGGCGTCGCCGACGTGCGCATGGTGCGCGTCGACAAGATGAACGCCCTCGACAACGCCATGTTCGAGGCGCTGGTCGCCACCGGCGAGCGTCTGAAGACCGAAAAGGGCGTGCGCGCCGTGGTGCTGTCCGGCGAGGGCCGCGCCTTCTGCGCCGGGCTGGACATGGGCAATTTCGGGCAGATGGCCGAGGGGCGGCGCGGCCAGTCGACCACCACCGAACGCTCTGACCAGAGCCTGGGCGCGCGCACTCACGGGGTCGCCAACCGGGCGCAATACGCCTGCTGGGTCTGGCGCGAGGTTCCCGTGCCGGTGATCGCCGCGGTGCACGGCGTCGCCTTCGGCGGCGGCTTCCAGGTCGCCCTCGGCTGCGACATGCGCTACGTGACGCCCGATGCGCGGCTAGCGGTGATGGAGGTCAAGTGGGGCCTGATCCCCGACATGGCCGGCACCCAGCTGATGCGCCACCTGGCCCGCGAGGACATCGTCCGCGAGCTGACCTACACCGGGCGCATCTTCTCCGGCGAGGAGGCCCTGGCCTACGGCTTCGCGACCCGCGTCACCGCCGATCCGCTGACCGAGGCCCTCGCCACCGCCCGCGAGATCGCCGGCAGGAGCCCCGACGCCGTCCGCGCCGCCAAGCGCATCCTGAACGCGGCGGTGCTGGTGGACCCGCGGACGGGGCTGACCCAGGAATCGGTCGAACAGGGCCGGCTGATCGGCTCGCCCAACCAGGTCGAGGCGATCATGTCCAACATGCAGAAGCGCGCCCCGAACTACACCGACGCCTAGACCGGAGGGACCCTCATGTGCCGCAACATCAAGACCCTGTTCAATTTCGAGCCGCCGGCGACAGACGCCGAGATTCGTGACGCCTCGCTGCAGTTCGTCCGCAAGCTCACCGGGTTCAACACGCCGTCGAAGGCCAACAAGGCGGCGTTCGACGCGGCGGTCGCGGAGGTCGCCCAGGTGGCGCATCACCTGTTCGAGCACCTGGAAACCAACGCCCAGCCCCGCGACCGCGACGTCGAAGCCGCCAAGGCCAGGGCGCGCTCGGCGGAGCGGTTCGGGAAGGTTGTGGCCTAGCGCCCTAAACCAGGCTTTTTTCGATCTTGGTCCGGGCGCGAGTCCGAAAGATTTGAACCACGAAAAGCACGAACGTTCAGCGTCACCGCATGGGCCGATCTGGCCCGTTCGCGTTTTTCGTGTTCGTTCGTGGTTGAAAAAACCTGGGTCGCCTTCGCGGGGATGAGCGGGTTTGTGAAACGGGTTCGCGCTTGCGAGGGCGCTAGATCAGCGCTCCCGCCCCCCGGCTCACCTCGGTGTAGCGGTGCACGCGGACGGACTGGACCAGGCCGAAGGCGACCATCACGGTCAGCATCACCGTGCCGCCGAACGACAGCAGCGGCATGGGGACGCCGACGACCGGGGCGAGGCCCATGACCATGGCGCCATTGATCAGCACGTAGAGGGCGAAGGTTGCGGTCACGCCGGCGGCGCTCAGGCGGCCGAAATGGCTGTGCGAAAGGCCGGCGATGCGCAGGGCGATGACGATGGCGGCGGCGTAGAGGACCAGGATCGAGACGCAGCCGACGAAGCCGAACTCCTCGGCCAGGGTGGCGAAGATGAAATCGGTCTGCTTCTCCGGCAGGAAGTTCAGCTGGCTCTGCGAGCCCAGCCCGTAGCCCTTGCCGAGGATGCCGCCGGAGCCGAGGGCGATCTTGGCCTGCAGGATGTGATAGCCGGAGCCGGAGGGGTCGCTGCCCGGGTTGAGGAAGGTCAAGAACCGCTGGGCCTGGTAGCCTTTCAGCAGATGGCCCTTCATGACCAGGTAGATGAAGACCGGCGCCGCGGCGACACCGGCGACCGCCCCGGCGATGATCACCCGCAGGCTGAGGCCCGCCAGCATCATCACCACCAGGCCGGTGGCGGCGAGCAGGATGGCGGTGCCTAGGTCGGGCTGTTTCAGCACCAGCAGGGTCGGCGCGACGATCATGCCCAGCGGGATCAGCAGCTTCCACGACCACTGCGCCTCCTTGGCGGAAAGGCCGTGGTAGAAACGCGCCAAGCCCAGCACCAAGCCGATCTTCATGATCTCCGACGGCTGCAGATGCAGCGGTCCGATCTTCAACCATCGCTCGGCGCCAAGTGAGGTGTGGCCCGCCACCAGCACGGCGACGAGCAGCACAAGGCCGATCACATAGGTCGGATAGGCGGCGACGAACCAGACGCGCAGGTCGGTCACCGCCAACACGATCATCAGCAAAAGGAAGGCGCCAAACAGCAGCATGTGCTGGGCCGCCCAGGGCTCCCAATGGCCGCCGGCGATAGAGTACAGCATCAGCCCACCAGCCCCGGCGATCAGGCAGATCACCCCGGTCAGCCGCCAGTCGATCTGGCCGAACTTGACGCTCAGCCGGTCGCGTTCGCCGGGACGGGTGATGGCGCTGGCGGTCATGCGGTCTGTCCTGGCAAGGGTGTTGGCGGCGGCGGCGCGGCGCCTTCGGGAAGCTGGCCCGGCGCCGGCGTCGGCAGGGCCGGCAGGGGCATCGGTTTTTCGATGCGGGCGCGCACCTCGGGGTCCTTCAGCAACGCCACCCGCATGATCTCCCGCGCCCGGGGCGCTGCCGCGGCGGCGCCGAAACCTCCGTGCTCCACCAGCACGCTCATGGCGTAGCGGGGATCGTCGGCGGGCGCGAAGGCGATGAACCAGGAGTGGTCGCGATCGGCCCAGGCGCCGACGGCGCCGTGAGCGCCCGTGCCGCCGGCATAGGAGTGCGCCTGGGCCGTGCCGGTCTTGCCGGCCATCACCACCGGGCCAAGGCCGAGCTGGGCGGCGCCGGCGGCCGTGCCGCTGGTGACCACCGCGGCCATCGCCGAACGGATGAAGGCCAGGTGGTCAGGTGCAAAAGGCAGGCCGGGCGCCTGGGCGCCGGACGGCTGCACGGCCCCGCCGACGGAATGGATCAGGCGGGGTTGCAAGGCCGTCGCGCCGTTGGCGAGCCGCGAACACATCACGCAGAGCTGCAGCGCGTTGACGTTCACATAACCCTGGCCGATCCCCATCGACGGGGTCTCGCCCGGGTGCCAGACGGGGTCCTTGGGAAAGGCGGCCCGCTTGTAGGCGGTGTCGGGGATCAGACCCGGCTTCTGACCCGGAATCCCGATGTCGAACGTGCCGCCCAGGCCAAATCTGCGCGCCACCGCCGCGATCGCGTCCGGCCCCTGGGTCAGGGCAAGCTGATAGAAATAGATGTCGCAGGAATGGGCGATAGCGCCCTTCAGATCGAGCGTGCCGTGGGCTTCGTCGCAGTGCCAGGCGCGGCCGCCCCAATACCAGACCTTTCCGCATGTATAGGTCCGGTCCGGCGTTACGCCGTGCTCCAGCGCGGTCAGGGCGACCATGGTCTTGAAGGTCGAACCCGGCGGATAGGTAGCGGTCAAGGCCTTGTTGAACAAGGGCTTGTGGTCATAGTTAGACAGGGCGGTATATTCCGCCGCGGTCAGGCCCTTGACGAACGAATTGGCGTCGAAGCTGGGCGCCGACATCAGGCAGAGGATGTCGCCGGAGCGGCAGTCCATCATCACCGCCGCGCCTGACTCCTCGCCGAACACTTCCAGGGCGCGGTTCTGGACGTCGGCGTCGAGGGTCAGCACCACCTCCTGGCCGGGAATGGGCTTGATGTCGCCGTCGGGGTCCTCCTTGACCACCCGACCCTTGGAATCGACCTCGACCTTCTGGCCGCCGGCCTTGCCGCGCAGCTGCAGATCCAGCGACTTTTCAACCCCCTGCTTGCCGATCCTGAAGCCTGGATTGAGCAGCAGCGGATCGGGATTGGGGCCCGCCGCCTTCAGCTCGGACGAGGTCACCTTGGAGACATAGCCGATGACGTGGGCGAAGGCGCCGCCGAAGGGATAGACGCGCGCCTCGTTCATGTCCGCCTGCAGGCCAGGCAGTTCCGGGTTGCGGACGTTGATGCGGGAGAACTCCTCCCAGCTGAGATCGTCGGCGATGGCGACGGGCACGGAGCGGGGCCCGTCGTCGATCTCGCGCAACAGTTCGCGATGCCGCTCCGGCGATATGGGAATCAGCAGCGAGGCCGCCTGCAGGGTCGCCTCGGGATTCTTGGCCTCATCCTTGAGCAGCAGCAGGCGGAAGTTCGGCCGGTTGGAGGCGAGTTCGACGCCGTTGCGGTCGAGGATACGGCCGCGCGGCGGCGGGATCAGGCGGAAATTGTACTGATTGGAGGCGGAAAGCGTCGTG
>DASQSO010000238.1:0-4093 GCA_035642335.1 Caulobacteraceae bacterium | reverse complement strand
CACCTCTACGCCCAGCGCCACCTCGTCGAGTGCTGCTTCTCCAAGCTCAAGCAGTTCCGCCGCGTCGCCACTCACTTCGAGAAGACCGCCAGGAACTATCTCGCCGTCGTCACACTCGCCGCCATCGTCCTATGGCTAAGATAAGTGTCCACACGACCTAGGCCGTCGCCACGTCGACCCCTCGTCGCCGCGCCGCGCTGACGAGGGCGTCGTCACACGACGCCAACGATTGCCGGCTGCGCATCGCCAGTTCCAGATAAGCCGCATCGTAGATTGTCAGGTTTTCGTCACGCGAGAGAGCGCGAGTGTCCGACCAAGCGTGAAGGTCTGTTTCGTCATCGAGCGTAATCGGAAGACGACCAAGCCGCTGCAACGAGCGCTCGCCATAGGTTTCATCGCATCGCCCGCGCCTGATGGCATTGCGCAGAACGTTGGCGACTTCCAAACGCCATAGCGATGGGACGATCGCGCCCTCCGCCACCACCCGCCGCATCACGTCGTGCGCGGCCTGGGTGCTCTCATCATCAAAAAGCCATGCGATCGCCATCGAGGCGTCGAGCACAAGGCTCATCCGCGTCTGCCCTCGTCCAACAGATCCCGGATTCCGAGGCCGCCCAGCGAATGGCTTTTGGCGTCGGCGGCAATCTCTTCCGCCGCCGCGCGGGCGTCGGCCTGAGCCAGGGCCCGGGAGGAAACGCGGCGGATCAGGATGTCGCCCTCGCGATCCTCGACCTCGACATGCTCGCCGTCGCTCAGCCCGGTTGCGCGCGCGACCTCAACAGGAACACGAATGGCCAAGTTTTTCCCCCATTTGCCGACGGTTGCGCGTGACATGCCACGAATCCCTGCCTGAAGGGATATGCTTGCATATCCCACCGCCTTATACAATCTCCGACTCGTCGTTGAAGGAGCGATTTCCTGTTTCGAGTGCGCGCCGTATCGCGGCTTGCCCAACGACGCCTGAACGTCGATCTTCCGATCCTTCGAACGGAGCCGTGCAGCGATGAACGAGACCCCGGCCGCGCCGAAGTCCGACTGGGAGATCGCCAGCGCCGCAACACTCAAGCCGATCCAGGCGATCGCCGACCGGCTGGGTATCCCGGCCGAAGCGGTCGAGCCCTACGGGCGCTACAAGGCCAAGCTCGACCTCGACTTCATTGCGGAACAACTGGCCCGGCCGCGCGACGGCAAGCTGGTCCTGGTCACGGCGATCAACCCAACCCCGGCCGGCGAGGGCAAGACCACTACGACGGTCGGGCTGGGCGACGCGCTGAATCGCATCGGCAAGAAAACGGCGATCTGCCTGCGCGAACCCAGCCTCGGCCCCTGTTTCGGCCAGAAGGGCGGTGCGGCCGGCGGCGGCCGCGCCCAGGTCGTGCCCATGGACGAGCTTAATCTTCACTTTACCGGCGACTTCCACGCCATTGGAATCGCTAATAACCTTCTAGCTGCGATGGTAGACAATCACATCCACTGGGGCAACGCCCTGAACATCGATACCCGCCGGGTCACCTGGCGGCGCTGCCTGGACATGAACGACCGGGCGTTGCGCCAGATCGTCTCTTCGCTCGGCGGCCCGACCAACGGCTTTCCGCGCGAAGACGGCTTCGACATCACCGTCGCCTCCGAGGTGATGGCCATCCTCTGCCTGGCGAGTTCATTGGAAGACCTGGAGCGGCGCCTTGCCAATATCGTCGTCGGCCAGACCCGTGACCGCGAGCCCGTCACCGCCAGCCAACTCGGGGCCTCGGGCGCCATGGCGGCGGTGCTGAAGGACGCCATCAAGCCCAACCTGGTGCAGACGCTGGAGAACAATCCGGTGCTGGTGCACGGTGGGCCGTTCGCCAATATCGCCCATGGCTGCAACTCGGTGCTGGCGACGCGGCTGGCGCTGAAGCTCAGCGACTATGTGGTCACCGAGGCCGGGTTCGGCGCCGACCTGGGGGCGGAGAAGTTCTTCAACATCAAGTGCCGCAAGGCCGATCTCTTTCCGGACCTGGCCGTGCTGGTCGCCACCATCCGGGCGCTGAAGTTCCACGGCGGCGTCAAGCGCGCCCGGCTCGGCCGCGAAAACGTCGAGGCGGTGAAGCGTGGGATCGCCAACCTGCAGCGGCACGTCGAGAACATACGCAAGTTCGGTGTGCCGCCGATCGTGGCCATCAACCACTTCACCGCCGATACGGATGCCGAGCAGCGTGCCGTGATCGAGGCTTGCGCGGCCTTGGGGGTGCGGGCGATCGTCTGCCGCCACTGGGCCGAGGGCGGCGCCGGCGCCGAAGACCTGGCCCGGGCGGTGGTAGCCGCCGTCGACAGGGCCGAGGCGAACTTCCACACCCTCTATCCCGACGAAGCGCCGCTGCTGAAAAAGATCGAGACCATCGCCTTCCAGATCTATCGCGCCGGCGAGGTCGTGGTGGCCAGGCCGGCCGCCGACCGGCTGGCCGAGCTGGAGCGGCAGGGTTTCGGCCATCTGCCCATCTGCATCGCCAAGACCCAGTATTCCAACTCCACCGACCCGACGCAGATCGGCGCGCCAACCGGCCATGTGCTGCCGGTGCGCGAGGTGCGGCTGTCGGCCGGCGCCGAGTTCGTCGTCGCCATCTGCGGAGACATCATGACCATGCCCGGCCTGCCCCGCCGCCCGGCCGCCGAAACCATCGGCCTTAGCCTAAACGGCCGCATCGTGGGGCTGTCCTAACGCCATGGAAGACCTCGCCGCCTGGCGCAAGGGCGAGCGGCAACGGTTGATCGCCGCGCGCTTGGCTATGCCCGCCGCCGTCCACCGCGCCGCCAGCGCCGCGATCGCCAGGGCGTTGCTCGCTCACTTCATGCCGCCCGAGCCCGAGTTGGTCGGCGCCTACTGGCCCTATCGGCGCGAGTTCAACTGCCTGCCGGTGCTGCGCCGCATCATCGCCGCCAGCGGCGAGGTGGCGTTGCCGGTAGTGGTCGGGCCGCGCCAGCCGCTGGAGTTCCGTCGCTGGACGCCGGACACCGCGATGACGCCCGGCGCGCTCGGCATTCCGCAACCGGTCGATGGGCCGGCGGTCTATCCGACAACCCTGTTGATCCCGCTGGTGGGGTTCGACGCGCACGGCTACCGGCTGGGCTACGGCGCCGGCTATTACGACCGCACGCTGGCCGCCCTGCCGCGCCGCCCGGTGACCTGGGGCGTCGGGTTCGAACTCGGTCGGCTGGAGACCATCCATCCGCGGGACCACGACGTGCCGATGGACGCCATCGTCACCGAAGCCGGGCTGGCCCTGCTGAAAGAAGCCAGCGCTTAAAAACTCAGGCCAGCCCGCGCAGCGAGTCCACCAGGTCGGTCCGCTCCCACGAGAAGCCGCCGTCCGTGTCGGGCTTGCGGCCGAAGTGGCCGTAGGCCGTGGTGCGGGCATAGATGGGACGGTTGAGCTTCAGGTGTTCGCGGATCGCCCGCGGCGTCGCGCCGCCGATCATCTCCGGCAGCGCGTTTTCCAGCTTAGCCGGATCGATCTCGGCCTTGCCGTGCAGGTCGACGTAGAAGCTCAAGGGCCGCGCTATCCCGATCGCATAGCCGATCTGGATGGTGCATTTCTCGGCCAGACCGGCGGCCACCACGTTCTTGGCCAGGTAGCGGCAGGCATAGGCCGCCGAGCGGTCCACCTTGGTCGGATCCTTGCCGGAGAAGGCGCCGCCGCCGTGGGGCGCCGCGCCGCCATAGGTGTCGACGATGATTTTGCGCCCGGTCAGGCCGCAGTCGCCGTCCGGGCCGCCAATGACGAAATTGCCGGTCGGATTGATCAGCCATTCGGTCTCGTCGGTGACCAGACCCTCGGGGAAGACGCTCAGGATGTAGGGTTTGACGATCTCGTACACCTGGGCGGGGCTGAGGCCCTCGCGGTGCTGGGTCGAGAGCACGATGGAGGCGACGTGCACCGGCTTGCCGTTCTGGTACTCCAGGGTCACCTGGCTCTTGGCGTCGGGCTCCAGGCCCGGCTGCTCACCCGAATGGCGCACGTCGGCCAGGCGGTGCAGGATATTGTGGGAATATTGCAGGGTGGCCGGCATCAGTTCCGGCGTCTCGTTGGTGGCGTAGCCGAACATGATGCCCTGG
>DASQSO010000237.1:0-2673 GCA_035642335.1 Caulobacteraceae bacterium | reverse complement strand
CGCGGCGGCCTATTCCCGGCTATGACCGCCCTCTATCGGCCGTTCGACGTGGTCGCCGTCGCGATCGGCGAAGGCGGCGACGCCAAGCGCCGTCCCGCACTGGTGGTCTCGACGCCGGAATTCGAGCGGTCGACCGGCCTGGTCTGGGTGGCGATGATCACCGTCGCCGACAAGGATCACCGGTTCGGCGACATCGCGGTCTCCGACCAGACCGCCGCCGGCCTGCCCGCGCCATCGACCATCCGCGCCTCCAAGCTGGCGACCCTGTCCGTGTCGAAGATCATGCGTCGGCTCGGCGCCCTCGGCGAAGCCGACCGCGTCGGCGCCCGCATCGCGCTTCGGGCCGCGGCGGGGTTCTTCTAACTCAGGTGGGAGCAGAGCGGGATCAGGCGTCCTCGTCGCCCCGTCAGCTCATCAAAGAATGAGCCACGAAAAACACGAAAAGCACGAAAACATGCTCTTCGCCGATGAGGCGTTTCGGATTCAGGGCGCGGTCTTCGAGGTCAGCCGACAAATGGGCACGGGCTTTCTCGAAGCAGTCTACCAGGAATGCCTGGTGATCGAGTTCACGGCTCAGGGGATTCCATTCGCGGCTTCGCCACCATTGTCGCTGGACTACAAAGGTCAACCACTCAGGCAGTCCTACCGGCCGGACTTCGTGTGCTTCGATTCGATCATCGTGGAATTGAAGGTCGTGCGCGAACTCGCGCCCGAGCATCGGGCGCAAGTTTTGAACTATCTCAGAGCCACTGGCCTCAGGCTGGGCCTGTTGGTGAACTTCGGTTGCGCGCCGAAGGCGCGCGTCGAGCGCATGGTGCTTTGAAGCAGAGGCGCGTTCGTGTTTTTCGTGGCCAAATCAGACCTCGCCCCCGCACAGCTCATGCGGGCCGTTGCGGCGGGCGACAGGGGCGACTAGACCCCAGCCCGACCTCATCGCTCGGGAAGACCGCATGTCCGCCACACGCACCGAGACCGACACCTTCGGTCCGATCGAAGTGCCCGCCGACCGCTATTGGGGCGCGCAGACCCAGCGCAGCCTGAGCAATTTCAAGATCGGCTGGGAGAAGCAGCCGAGGTCGGTGATCCGCGCCCTCGGCGTCATCAAGCGGGCCGCGGCCGAGACCAATATGGAGCTGGGCGTGCTCGACCCGGTGATCGGCAACGCGATCATCGCCGCCGCCCAGGCGGTGATCGACGGCGATCTCGACGACAACTTCCCCCTGGCGGTCTGGCAGACCGGTTCCGGCACCCAGTCGAACATGAACGCCAACGAGGTGATCTCGAACCGGGCCATCGAGATGTTGGGCGGGGTGATGGGCTCCAAGACGCCCGTCCATCCAAACATCGACGCCAACGGCGAGGGTGTGAACCAGAGCCAGTCGTCGAACGACACCTATCCGACCGCCATGCACATCGCCGCGGCCGAGCAGGTGGTGAACGACCTGATCCCGGCGCTGACCCACCTGCACAAGGCGCTGGTCGCCAAGCAGGAGGCGTTCAGGGACATCGTCAAGCTGGGCCGCACCCATACCCAGGACGCGATGCCGCTGACCCTGGGCCAGGAATTCTCCGGATATGCGACCCAGGTCGCCAATTCGATCAAGCGGATAGAGCTGACGCTTCCGGGAATTTGCGAGCTGGCCCAGGGCGGCACGGCGGTGGGAACCGGCTTCACCGCGCCGATCGGCTTCGCTGCAAAGGTCGCCGAGCACATCGCGGCGATCACCGGCGTTCCCTTCGTCACCGCGCCGAACAAGTTCGAGGCGATGGCCGCCCACGACGCCCTGGTCTTCGGCCACGGCGCGATCAATGCCACGGCCGCCTCGCTGTTCAAGATCGCCAACGACATCCGGTTCTTAGGGAGCGGGCCCCGCTCGGGGCTCGGCGAGCTCAGCCTGCCGGAGAACGAGCCTGGATCGTCGATCATGCCCGGCAAGGTCAACCCGACCCAGTGCGAGGCATTGACCATGGTCTGCGCCCAGGTATTCGGCAACCAGGCGACCATGACCTTCGCCGGCGCCTCCGGCCATTTCGAGCTGAACGTGTTCAACCCGGTGATGGCCTACAACTTCCTGCAGTCGGCGCGGCTGATCGCCGATTCCGCCGTGAGCTTCACCGACCACTGCGTGGTGGGCATCGAACCGCGGCTCGACAATATCGCGGCGGCCGTCGAACGCTCGCTGATGCTGGTCACGGCCCTGTCGCCGAAGATCGGCTACGACGCGGCGGCCAAGATCGCCAAGACCGCGCACAAGAACGGCGCCACATTGCGCCAGGAGGCGGTCGGCGGCGGCTATGTCACCGACGCCGAATTCGACGCCCTGGTGCGGCCGGAGAAGATGATCGGACCGGGCTAGCGTGGCCGCGACCGGCCTCAGGCTGTGAACCGGCGCGGTGATCTGCTATGCAATCCGGGATAGGGACACCTTCGTGCTTGGCGGCCCGCTCGACGGGCGCCGGGTGAGACGATTGGCGGCGGAGCGCGTTGTCATTCAGAGGCCGTTCAGCATGACCGGCGCATGGCTGCCGCCCGCAGCCAATTTGAAAGTGAGCCATGTTCGACCAGTTGCCGACCGGGCTCAGCCCCAGACTCGTCTCCCTCGCCACCGCGGTCCCGCCGATCGATCTGCCGCAAGAAGAAGTGACCCGCCGGGCCGCCGAGCTGTTTGGGGT
>DASQSO010000236.1:0-3216 GCA_035642335.1 Caulobacteraceae bacterium | reverse complement strand
GGCTGGTTCAGGACGGCCGACGGGGCCCGTTGCGACCCGTTCACGGTCACCGACGCGTTCAGCCGCTATCTTCTGGGCCTGAAGATCATGCCGATCGGCCGTAAGCGCCCGGTGACGACCGCGGATCAGGCTTTGGCTTTTGAGCGAGGCGTCCAGCGGCGAGCGAGACGATCGATCGAACCTTCCAAGACGGGGCGGTCAGCGCGAGTGGGATCGAACTGCCCCCCGCACCACGTGAGCGTTTCTTCGTGCTCGTCGTGGTCGGGATCGGCGAGGATCTCGAGCAGGTTCTCGTAGCCCGGCGCCCCGCCGCAGTCCTCGGGTGGGCAGCGGCCGGCGGCGTCGAGCAGCAGGATGTTGGGTTCGCCGTCGATCCCGGGCGCGATCTTTTCGAGCTTGACGGTATGGGACCAGCTATCGCCGAAGTCGTAGAGGTAGCTGAAGGTCTTGCGGCCAGCGTCGGCCAGGACGGCGCCGAGATGGCCTTTCTTGGCTTCGAGCGGCCCTTCATGGAAGCCATCGGGGTCGGGCTCGCCCCAGCCGGCGCCGCCGATGCGGAACTCGTAGAGGTGCGAGTTGGTCCAGCCCATGGCGGCCTGGATCACCAGGTGCAGGCGATCCAGTCGGATGTCGGCTGGCACGACGATGCGGCGCATCACCGTCGGCTCGACTTCGTCGAGCGTGATCTTGAGGACGGCGAGCGAGGGCGTGGGCATGGGCCGCAGCTTAAGCTGAGGCCGGCCTCCAGTTCCAGGGCAGGAGTTCGTCGATGCGGCTCGCCTGATGGTCGGCGATGCGGCCGACCAGGTCGGCGAGATAGGCCTCCGGGTTCACGCCGTTCAGCTTGCAGCTTTGGATCAGGGTGAAGAACACCGCGGCGCGGTCGCCGCCGGCGTCAGAGCCGAGGAAGGTCCAGTTGCGACGACCGAGCGTGAGGGGACGGATCGCGCGTTCGGCGGCGTTGTTGGTCATCTCCAGGCGGCCGTCTTCGGTGAAGCGGCAGAGCGCCGCCCAGCGGCTGAGGCTGTAGCGGATCGCCTTGGCCAGGTCGCCCTTGCGGCTGATCCGGCCCAGACTGGTCTCCAGATAGGCCTTGAGGTCGGCCAGCAGCGGCAGGCTCTGCGCCTGGCGCACAGCGCGCCGGGTCTCGGCGCCCTGGCCGTTGATCCCCCGTTCGACGGCGAAGATGGCGCCGATCTTCTCCAACGCCTGAAGCGCGATCGGCGACTTGGTCTTGACGTGCTCGTCGAACAGCTCACGGCGGGCGTGGGCCCAGCAGGCCACGGGCTCCAACCGCGGGCGGCCGGTCTTGGGGTCCGGCTCATAGAGCTTGTCGAAGCCGGCATAGGCGTCGGCGTGCAGGAAGCCTGATGCAGACGCCAACAGGGCCTGAGCGTGCTCGCCCTTGCGGTCGGGCGAGTAGCGGTAGTAGGCGGCCGGCGGATTGCGCGAGCCCCAGGCGCCCTCGTCGCGCACCACGACCCATAGTCGGCCGCTCTTGGTGCGCCCGCGGCCGGGGTCCTGAACCGGGATCGGCGTGTCGTCGGCGTGGATGGCGGGGCCGGCGCGGGCGTAGTCGCCGATCCGCGTCGCCACCGGCTCCAGAAGCCAGGCGGCTCGTCCGACCCAGTCCGCCAGGGTCGACCGGTCCAGGCTCACCCCTTCGCGGCCGTAGATGTCGGACTGCCGGTTCAAGGGCAGGTGATCACAATACTTCGAGACCAGCACATGCGCGATGAGCCCCGGTCCCGGCCGGCCGCGTTCGATCGGCAGGCTCGGCATCGGCGGCTGGGTGATGGTCTCGCAGTCGCGGCAGCTCAGCTTCGGCCGCACATGGACCACGACCTTGAAGTGCGAGGGCACATATTCCAGCACCTCGCGCTCGTCGTCGCCGATCTTGCGCAGGCGCTCGGACCCGCAGGCCGGGCAGGCGCAGACGCCGGCATGGGCGATGATCTCGCGCGGCAGGTGGTCGGGCAGCGGCCGGCGATTGCCGGCGCGCGGCGACCTGGCGGGCACGGTCGATCCCAACGACGACGCAGGCTCCTCCTGCCGCGCCTCGTTCTCCGCCTCGGCCTCTTCCAGCTCGCCGATCACCAGTTCGAGCAGGTCGATCTGGTGGTCGAGCTTCTCGGAGGACTGGCCGAAGCGCGCCCGCCGCAAGGTCGCCAGCTGAGCCTTCAGCTTCTCGATATGCAGGGTCTTGGCGTAGAGCTCCGCCTGCAGAGCCGCCGCGAACGCGCGCAATGCGTCCGGATCCGACGGCAGTTCGGCGGTGGCGAGAGACATGCGAGCTTATAGCAAAGCCAGGACTCGCCGGCGAGGATAAATCCTTGGAATCAGTGCGTTATTAGACGACCTCAGGTCGCCTCGCCGGCTCCGGCGCGACCGTCCGCCGCCAGTCTATGCCTTCCACGAGCAAGGCCAGCTGAGCTGGCGTCAACTGAAGCCGACCCTCCACGATCGGCGGCCAGACGAACTTGCCCTGCTCCAGCCTTTTGGCGAACAGGCACAGGCCGCTGCCATCCCAGGTCAGAATCTTCAAAATATCGCCGCGCTTGCCCCGGAACACGAACAGCGCCCCAGAGAAGGGATTGGCCGCCAGCACGTTCTGCACCTGGGCGGCGAGCCCATCCATCCCTTTGCGCATATCGCACGGCTGCGTCGCCAGATAGACGCGCACCCCGGGTCCAGGCGCGATCATGCCGCCGCCTTCACGGCCGCCAGCACCCGCTTCAGCGCCGCCTCGCTGACCGCCGCGTCCACACGCACCCGCACGCCCCCGGCCAAGATGATCTCGATCATGCCGCGCGGTTCTGCTTCGGCCACCTCGACCGGGGGCGCCGGCAGGGCGCCCACGATCTCGATCGGGATCAATTCCAGGGGCGGTGCGGCCGGCGTCGACGCGCGCATCTGCCGGCGCCAGGTGAACAGCAGGTTCGCATTGATGTCGTGGCGGCGCGCCACCAGCGACACCGACGCACCCGGCTCGTAGCTCTCGGCCACCAGCTGCCGCTTCTCCTCCGAACTGTAGGATCTTCGCCGCCGAGACGCAGGCGCAACGCCGTCCACTACGATCGTGTCCATTAAGCCCCACTCATGGACACTATCGTCAGCGCCCAGGACCCGACCGCTACCCGATCACAGCCCCGTCCTGGAAGGCGGTCGTCACCGGGCGCTTACGATCGGCGCCGAGCCGGTGCAGGCGCAGATGGA
>DASQSO010000235.1:0-10574 GCA_035642335.1 Caulobacteraceae bacterium | reverse complement strand
GGAAGCCGAGTTCCTGACGGATCGGCAGCACATGGCGCATCGCCCCGTGGTGAGTGGGCGCGAAGAGGAAGCAGACTCCGGCGTCGTCCAGGCCCCGGCGCTGCTGGGCGAGGTTGGCGGAGACGTTGACCCCCAGCGCCGTCAGCACATCGGCGCTGCCGGACCGGCGCGTCATGGTGCGATTGCCGTGCTTGGCCACCTTCAACCCGGCGCCGGCCAGCACGAAGGTTACAGCGGTGGAGATGTTGAAGGTCGAGATGCCGGTTCCCCCGGTGCCGCAGACGTCGATCACCTGATAGGGATGGCGAAGGGTGATCGCCGCGCGTCGCATGGCGCGGGCGCAGGCGGCGATCTCGCCCACCGTCTCGCCACGCAAGCGCATGGCGGTGACGGCCGCAGCCATCTGGGCCGGGGTCGGTTCGCCGCGGAAGCAGGCGGCGAAGAAGGCGTCGGCGTCGGCGTCCGACAGGGTCGCGCCGTCGGCCAGGCGAGCCAGCAGCGGCTTGAAGGCGTCCGACATGGGCGCTGTCAGGCGAGCGCCGCGCGCTTCACGCCGGCGAGGTCGAGGAAATTGCCCAGAAGGTCGTGGCCGCCCTGGGTGGCGATGGATTCGGGATGGAACTGGACGCCGAACACCGGGCGGCCGCGATGCCGCAGCCCCATGATCTCGCCGTCGTCGGCCCAGGCGGTGACTTCGAGGTCGGCCGGCAGGGTGTCCCTGGCCACCGACAGGCTGTGATAGCGGGTGGCGGTGAAGCCGTCGGGCAGGCCCTTGAACAGGCCCTTGCCGTCGTGGCGGATCTGGCTGGTCTTGCCGTGCATCAGGGTCTTGGCGCGCACCACATCGCCGCCATAGGCCTGGCCGATGGCCTGGTGGCCGAGGCAGACGCCAAGGATGGCTAAGTCGGCCGGCGCGGCCTCGATCAGGCCAAGGCAGATGCCAGCCTCGTTGGGGGTGCAGGGGCCAGGCGACAGCAGCACCGCCTCGGGACGCAGGGCCAGGGCGGCCTCGACGCCGATCTGGTCGTTGCGCACGACCTCGGTCTCCGCACCCAGCTCGTTCAGATAGTGGACGAGATTGTAGGTGAAGCTGTCGTAGTTATCGATCACCAGGATCATGGCCGTCCTCGAAGCGCGTCGCGCGCGGCTGTTAGCATATAGGCGCCCGCGCGCGCCATTGTCCCGGGATCGGGAGCCAGGCGCGCGTAGTCTTCGAAACCTCTCCCGCGCCGGATGACGCGCCAGCCCCCCTGGGCTATCAGGGCGCGGTGATCAGGCCCCTCCCGTGTTGAGACCCCGCCGCCGCGGCCTGGCCTCCATCAACGCCGAGATCCGCGACGGCATCGTGCCGGCGGCCGAGGGCGTCGCCAGGACGCCGACGCCGCCGCCGTCCACCGACCCTCGCGTCCAGCGCAACTATCGCACCGTCGCCTTGATCATCGCCTGCGCCCTCTTCATGGAACAGATGGACGCGACCGTCCTGGCCACCGCCCTGCCGACCATGGCGCGCGACTTCCACGTGCCGGTGACCTGGCTGAGTTCGGCCCTGACCGCCTATCTGATGGCGCTGGCCGTCTTCATTCCGGCCAGCGGGCGGCTGGCCGACCGGTTCGGCTCCAAGACCGTGTTCCGCGCCGCCATCGTCCTTTTTCTGGCCGGATCGGTGCTGTGCGGCCAGGCGCGCAGCCTGCCCTTCCTGATCGGCGCCCGCTTCCTGCAAGGCATAGGCGGGGCGATGATGATCCCGGTCGGCCGCCTCGTCCTGCTCCGCAGCGTCGCCAAGGAGGACCTGGTCCAGGCCATGTCCTGGCTGCTGGTCCCGGCGCTGATCGGCCCGATCGTCGGACCGCCGCTGGGCGGCTTCATCGTCACCTACCTCGACTGGCGCTGGATCTTCTACCTGAACATCCCGGTCGGCGTGCTCGGCGTCGTCCTGGTCACCAAATTCATCGGTCAGGTGCGGGGCGAGACGCCGCTCCGGCCCGACTTCGCCGGCTTCATCCTCTCCGGCCTCTCGCTCGGCGGTCTTTTGTTCGGCTTCGAGACCACCAGCCGCTCCGGCGAGCTGCCGCGGGCGCTGATCCTGATCGGCATCGGCCTCGCCGCGGGCGCGGCCTACGTCTGGCACGCGCGCCGCACGCCCGCCCCGATCCTCGACCTCACCCTGATGCGCGCGCCGACCTTTCGCCTTTCGGTGATCGCCGGCTCGCTGACCCGCATCACCCAGGGCGCCCAGCCGTTCCTTCTGCCGCTGATGCTGCAGCTCGGCTTCGGCATGAGCGCCGCGGCGAGCGGCTCGATCATCATCGCCGGCGCCATCGGCTCCTTCGGCATGAAGTGGATCGCCCCGGCGGCCCTGCGCCGCTTCGGCTTCAGGAACAGCCTCATCGTCAACGGCCTGATCGCCAGCGGCGGCTACGCGGTCTGCGGCTTCTTCCGGCCCGCCTGGCCGGTCGCGGCCATCTTCGCGACGCTGGCGGCCTGCGGCTTCTTCATGTCGTTCCAGTTCACCGCCTACAACACCATCGCCTACGACGAGATCCCGCCGGAAAGGATGAGCCAGGCGACCAGCTTCTACGCCACCTTCCAGCAGCTGATGCTGTCGCTCGGCATCTGCGTCGGCGCCGTCAGCCTGCACGTCGGCATGCTGATCACTCGCCGTGGGACCCCGGGCTTTGGCGCCTTCACCCTGGCCTTCTGGGTCGTCACCGCCATCTCGGCCCTGGCGACGATCTGGAACGCCCGCTTCCACATCGACGCCGGCGCCGCTCTCGCCGGTCGCGCCGCGGTACGGACGGTGAGACCGATCAGCCTTGAATAAGACGGCTGAAGGCGATCCTGGTTGGGTTGCCTTGACTTGAAATGCCCGGCCAATGGCCGTACATTGTCGTCATGAGCACCAGCATGGCCAATGCATTGTCCAAATCCACGACCAAGCGCACACGGGCGGAACGCCTGGAGACTCGCGTTACCGCGGAGCAGAAGGGCCTGATCGAGCGGGCGGCCGCCCTGCAGGGGCGGAGCGTGACCGACTTCGTGCTGACGAGCGTGCAGGATGCCGCGCGGCGCGCGATCGAGGAACACAGCCAGCTCGCGCTCTCTGTCCGCGACAGCGAGGCTTTCGTCGATGCCCTGCTGAACGCGAGTCCGGTCAACGATCGCCTCCGCGACACGGTCCGCCGCTATCGCGAACGGGCCGGCGTTTGACGTGTGTCCGACGAACGGGAAGAGAAGCTTCGTGTCGAACCGCTCGCGTCAAGCCATGACCGGTCGGGATTCGAGAGTGGCGTGGAGTCGCTCGACAGATATCTTCGGACGCAGGCCAGCCAGGACGCGCGGAAGAACATGGCCGCGCCCTTCGTTCTGCCGCTGCCGGACGGAACGATCGCCGGCTACTACACGCTGTCTTCGACGTCGGTGCGGCTTGTCGAGTTGCCGGCGCGGACCGTGCGCAAGCTTCCGCGATATCCGTTGGTCCCGGCGACGCTTCTGGGCCGGCTTGCGGTGGATCGCCGCCAACAGGGGAAGGGTTATGGACGGTTTCTGCTGGCCGACGCGCTCAACCGCGCCGCCCGAAGCGAGATCGCCTCATTCGCGGTGCTGGTCGATGCAAAGGATGACGATGCCCGCCGCTTCTACGAGCGGGAAAGCTTCCTGGCGTTGCCAGACCAGCCCTTGAAGCTGTTCCGACCGATGGCCGATATCCGGCGGCTGTTCGACGAAGCCTGAGCCCGCGGAATACGGCGATACTTGAATCCGACAATCGCAATTTTGCGCGCCCACGAGGCGCCGCTGCGTCGTCAGGGCGTGCAGCGGGCGGCGCTGTTCGGTTCGGCCGCCCGTGACGAGGCGACGTCGGACAGCGACCTCGACATCATGGTCGAGCTCGACCCGTCAGCCCACGCGGACCTCTACGACTACGTGGGGATCACCCAATACAATGCCGAGCTGTTCACCGTGCCCGTCGATGTCGCCGATCACGCGATGCTCGTCGAGCCGGTCCGCCGAACCGCGGAGCGAGACGCGGTCTATGCCTTCTGACACCGCGCCGACGGCGCGGGAGCACCTGGCCTGGCTGGCGATCGTCCGAGCGAAGCTGCGGTTCCGCTCGCTCATATGGCGGGCGATCGCCGTCTGGGCCCAGTCGTCGGCGCGGAACCTGCCCGTGCGATAGAAATCGGCGAACTCTTCAAAGGCCCCGCTCACCCAAACCGCCAGGCTTCCTCCGCCGCGCGCCGTAGCGCCGCGGCCTTCTGCAGCGTCTCCTCGTACTCGGCGTCCGGGTCGCTGTCGGCGACGACGCCGCCGCCGGCCTGGACGTACATGACGCCGTCCTTCACCAGGGCGGTGCGCAAAACGATGCAGGTGTCGACCCCGCCATCGGCGCCGAAATAGCCGACCGCGCCGGCATAACCGACACCGCGCTTTTCGGTCTCAAGCTCGTCGATGATCTGCATGGCGCGCACCTTGGGCGCGCCGGAGAGGGTGCCGGCGGGCAGGGCGGCCATCAGCACATCGACCGGGTCGACCCCGTCCGGCGCCTGGCCCTCGACATTGGAGACCAGGTGCATGACGTGGCTGTAGCGCTCGACGAAGAAGCTGTCCGTCACCCGCACGTTCGGGCCGCTCGCGCGGGCGGCGGCATGGTTGCGGCCCGCCTGACCGAGCATGGCGACGCGGCCGACGTCGTTGCGGCCCAGATCGAGCAGCATCAGGTGCTCGGCGTGCTCCTTGGGATCGGTGCGCAGCTCCTCTTCCAGCCGGACATCCTCCTCGGGCGTCGCGCCGCGCGGCCGGGTGCCGGCGAGGGGGCGGATGGTGATCTTGCCGTCGCGCAGGCGCACCAGGATCTCGGGGCTTGAGCCGACCAGCTGGAAGCCGCCGAAGTTCAGGTAGAACAGGAAGGGCGACGGATTGGTGCGCCTGAGCGAGCGGTAGAGGGCGAACGGGTTGAGGTCGAAATCGGCGCGGAACCTGTGGCTCGGCACCACCTGGAAGACGTCGCCGGCCTCGACATAGCGCTTGGCCCGCTCGACGATGGCCCAGTAGTCCTCGCGCGCCACCGGCGAGACGAAGGGCGCCGGCGACCGTTGGGTGCGCTCTGGCGAGGCGGGCAGGGGCTGGCGCAGGGCCGCGGCCACCGCCTCCAGCCGCGCGGCGGCCTCGGCATGGGCCTGATCCGCCGAGGCCGCCGACGGCCAGGCGGTCGTGGACAGGATGATCTCCTGGCCGACCGCATCGAACACCGCCACCACCGACGGGCGCATCATGATGGCGTCGGGCAGCCCCAGCGGATCGGGATTGATGTCGGGCAGCGGCTCGACCAGCCGCGCCAGGTCGTAGCCGATGGCACCGAAGACCCCGGCGGACATGGGCGGCAGGCCTTTTGGCAAGTCGATGCGGGAGCTGGCGATCAGGTCGCGCAGGCTGTCGAGCGCGCCGCCCGCGGCGGGGGTAAACCGCTCGGCGGCGATATCGGCGCCGCTGGCGGTCTCGGCCATGTTCGCCCGGCAGCGCCAGACCTTCTCGGGTCGGAGCGCGATCACCGAATAGCGGCCGCGCCAGGCGCCGCCCTCGACCGATTCGAACAGGAAGGCGTAGGGCTCGCCGTTGGCGATCTTCAGATAGGCCGAGACCGGCGTCTCCAGGTCATCGACGATCCGCCGCCAGGCCAGCTGAGGCCGGCCGGCGTCATAGGCGCGGCGAAAGTCGTCCAGCGACGGCTCCAGGCTCAAAGCGACGGTCCGCGTTTGGCCGGGGCGCCGTTCTTGGGCAGGTCTTCGGCCGAAACGCCGATCGCCTGGCGGGCGGCGGCGATGTCGCCCTCGGGCTTGATCGTCGAGACAGCCACGGCGCGGACCGCGTCGCCCATGTCCTGGAAGATCTCTTTGGCGATGGCCGGGCCCTGGCCGGCGGTGGCGCGCGCCACGTCGGCGCCGGCGGCCGGATGCGAGTCGTCGATGCGGGCGACCATGACCTGCACCTGGCTGACCGAACCGTCGAAGACCTCGCCCTTCTTGGCCGAGAAGATACTCTCGATCATGTCGGACTGGATCTGCTTGCCCTGTTGCAGGGCCGCGCGGGTGATCCCGTTCAGGACGCCGGCCTTGACGTTTGCGGACGCCGCGGCGGCGTCGAAGGTCTCGCCCTTCCGGATCGCCTGGACCAGCTGGTTGGCCTTGTCGGCCAGGGCCTTGCCGAGCGCCTGCTGCATATAGGCCTGGGTCAGCTGCGGCTTGATCTCGGCAAGGGTCGGCAGGCTCGGCGGGCTGATTTTTTCGACGCGCAGGGCGAAATATTCGCCGTTGCCCTCGTCCTCCATTTCGCTTTCGCCGCCCTGGGGCAGGGAGAAGGCCTCCTTGAGCATCTTCGGATCGACGCCCTTGGCCGGCTGGCCGGTCAGGTCGGCGCCCTGGGCGGTGACCGGACCGACGGCGAGCGGGGTCACGCCGGCCGCCTTGGCGGAATCGGCCAGGCTCGCGCCGCTGTCGTGGACGTCGCCGTACTTCTTTACCCCGTCGAACACCTTCTGGATCGCGGCGTCGGTCTTGGCATCGGCCTCGAGCTGCGGGCGCAGCGAGTCCAGCGTCGGCGCCGTCGCCGGGGTGATCTTGGTCAGCTTGATCACCGCATAGCCGGCAAGGCCGCTGGCGATCGGCCCGACTACCTGGCCGTCCTGGGCGGCGAAGGCCGCCTGGGCCACGGTCGGATCGACGATGCCGCCCTGGGGTTTATCGGCGATGGCGATGGGCGCGACGCCGCTGCTCTTGCCGACCGCGTCAGGATCCTGGCCGGCCTTCAGCGCCTGGGCGATGGCGACGGCCTTGGCGGTGTCCCGCGTCGAGAACTCGACCAGGGAGCGCTTCTCCGGCTGCGACAGGCTGTCCTTGCGGAAGGCGTAGAGCTTCTGCACCGCCGCCTCATCCACCGGCATCGAGGGCGCGATCGCCTTGGCGCTGAAGCGCACCAGGCTGATCGTGCGCATCTCGGGCCGGGTCAGGGCCGCGGCGTTCTGGTTGATCAGGGCCTGCAGCTGAGCGTCGGTCGGCGCGGCCGGCGGCGGCACGCTCTTCGGATTGAGGATCAGATAGCTGACATTGCGGCTTTCCAGCTCGTAGCTGGCGATCACGGCGCCGTAGATGTCAGGGGTCTTCAGGCCGGCGGCGAGGCCCGAGGCCATCTGGTTCTGGGCTATGTCGTCGGCCATCAGGCTTTCATACTGGGGCGGCGTCAGCCCCACCGAGGCCAGCTTGTCCTGATAGGTCTCCTTGTCGAACTGGCCGAGCGCGTTGAAGAAGCCCGGCTGCTGGCGAAGCTGGTTCAAGATCAGCTGCGGGGCGGGAATCAGGCCGATCTTGCGCAGGTACTCGGCGAAGGCGTCAGCGGCCTCGACCTCGGTCAGGGCGCGCTGGTCGAGGCCGGCCGCGATCGCCTCCGCCATGCTGACGTCCTGGCCGCCGTTCTGCTGCATCGCCTGCTGGCGCATGCCCTCGAACATCCGCTTGAACTCGTTCGGCGAGGTCGAGTGCTGACCGGCGGTGACCACGTCATTGCTGAACTTGGGATGCAAGACATCGCGAACGCCCCAGACGCTGAAGCTCACTACCAGAAGGCCGATCAGCACCTGGGCGACCCAGGACTTCGCGAATGCGCGAATGGCGGCGAGCATTGAGGGCGATCCCGATCTCTCTGTTTCGCGCCCGGACGGCCGCGGACCAGGGGTATAGTGGAGCGGCTCGGGCTGGAGCAAGCGTCGCGCCGATGGACTTGCAACCGCGCTTGACCTAGGGCGGACCAATTCGGGCTTTTCGAGGGGTCCATGCTCACGCCGCTGATCGCCGGCAACTGGAAGATGAACGGCCTTGGCCGCGACCTGGTCGAGGCGGGCCGGGTGGCCGATAGCCTGGCCGCCGCGCCGGCCCGCGCGCGGGTGGCCATCTGCCCGCCGGCGACGCTGCTCACCCGCATGGCCGAGGCCTTGACCGGTTCCGTCGTGGCGCTTGGCGGCCAGGATTGTCATGCCGGGGCGTCGGGAGCCTTCACCGGCGACATCAGCGCCGAGATGCTGGCTGACGCCGGCGCGCGGCTGGTGATCGTCGGCCATTCCGAGCGCCGCGAAGGCCACGGCGAGACCGACGCCATGGTCGCCGCCAAGGCCATGGCCGCGCGGCGGGCGGGACTGGAGCCGATCATCTGCGTCGGCGAGACCCGCGCCGAGCGCGACGCTGGCCTGACGCTGGAGGTGATCCGCGGCCAGGTCGCCGGCTCGGTTCCCGCCGGGATGGCCGAGGGCGGCTTCGCGCTGGCCTATGAGCCGATCTGGGCGATCGGCGCCGGCTCGACCCCGACCGCCGACGAGATCGCCGCCGCGCACACCACTCTGCGCGAGGCTCTGATCGCCCGTTGCGGCGCGGCCGGCCGCGCCGCGCCCATCCTTTATGGCGGCTCGGTCAAACCCGACAACGCCGCCGAGATCCTGAAGCTGGCCGAGGTCGGCGGCGCCCTGGTCGGCGGCGCCTCACTGAAGGCCGCCGACTTTCTGGCGATCATCCGGGCGGCGATATGACATCCAAGCCACTCGAGACCGAGCAACCCACCTGGAGCGTCGCCGAGGCCAGGGCGAATTTTAGCGGGGTCGTGGAAAGAGCGCTCGTCCATGGGCCGCGGCGCGTGACACGTCGCGGCAGAGATGTCGCGGTCGTGGTCTCCGCGGCGGAATGGACGAAACGGCGCCCCCCGTCCGACGCCTCGCCTTCATGAGCGAGAGCCCGGCGCTCAAGCGTGTGTCCCGGCCTCTTTTCCCATGGCCCGCTCGAACGCGGCGATGCGTATCGAACCTTTATGCGTGTTCTGGCATTGTCGATTCGAGTTGCCTAGGGCTGGCGGCTTTGTTGGGCGCCGCCGCGTTGGCAAGTCCGGATGGAGTTTGATGAGCACCTCAGATTGGCCGGCCGCGCGGGCCCTTGCCGAAGACGCGCCGACGAGCGATGCGAAGCTGTTGGGCGCGCCGCTCAGCTATCGTCAGATGGGCGGTCCGACCCGCAAACACGACGGCGACGTTTCCCTGCTCCGAATTGGCCTGTGTTCCTCCTTGAGCCGCGGGTTCCTGCGCGAGCTGATCCGCCATGTGCGCGCCGAGCTGGACGCGCCGGCCCTGACCTTTCTCGACGGGGCGCCGGACGACATCATCGAGGCTGTCAGCCTCGGCGACCTCGATATCGGCTTCGTCTACGGCTCGCACGACTGGATGGACCTTCAATCCGAGGAACTCTGGCGCGAATCGCTCATGGTTCTGATGCCGGACGGCTACCGGCTGTCGCGCGAGAGCGAGGTGAAACCGACCGCCCTGCGCTCGGAGACCTTCCTGGTGGCCGGCGACGCCACCGAGCGGGAGCTGCATGTCGATCTTCTGGAGCGGGCGATCGGCGGGACCCCCGTGGTCCAGGCGGTGCCTGTCGAGCGGGCGACGCTGATCGATCTGGTCAGTCTGGGCTTCGGCCTGGCGGTCACCGTCGATTCGGCCCTCGGCGTCTTTCATCCGGGCGTCACCTACCGGCCCATCGGCGCGCCGGTCGCGCCGGTCAGCTTCGGCGCGGTCTGGAGCCAGGCCAATGGCAACAGCGAACTAGGCCCTTTCCTGGAGACCGCTCGCGAACTCTCCGCCGCCCGCCGCCTCTAGAGCAAAAGCCCGTAGAGCGCGCAGTCGCGGCGTTCGCCGTCGCGCTCGACATAGCCGCGCAGCAGGCCCTCCCGCCTGAAGCCTAGCCGGTCGAGCAGCCGCATGGAGCGGACATTGCCCAGGTGGGCGCGCGCCTGCAGGCGCCTGAGCCGCAGGCCCTGGGCGGCGTGACCGATCACCGCATGCATGGCCTCGAGCGCATAGCCCGCGCCCCAGCAGCGCCGGGCGACCATGAAGCCGACATCGGCCCGGCTGTGCCGGCGGTCGATCTCCGAAAGGTCACAGAGCCCGATGCAGGCGCCGCTCTTGGCCAACTCCATGGTCCAGTAGCGCGCCTTGTCCCGTTCCACGTCGTCGAGTTCCCGCTCGACGATCTCGACCGTCACCGCCGGGTCATCGATCACGGCGGTATCCCAGAAGGCCATCACCTCTATATCGCTCATCATCTGGTGGACGGCCGGGGCGTCCCGCGCCTCCAGCGGGTTCAAGCTCAACCGTTCGGTCTTGAGAATCATTGCGGCGGCCTCACATATCGGGCAGCGGCCCGTCCCTAGCGCCCCTGACCACGAGGTGATAGAGGGGCCGGCTGTCCGGCCAGACGGCCAAAACGCGTTTACCCAAGAGTTTGCTCCCCTATGCTGCTCGACATTCTTCTGGCGATCCTGATCGTGGTCTGCCTGTCGCTCATCGGCGTCATCCTGCTGCAACGTTCCGAGGGCGGGGCGCTGGGCATGAGCGGTGGCGGACCGGGCGCTTTTATGACCGCGCGCGGCACCGGCGACCTGCTCACCCGCACCACCCAGATCCTGGCGGCGCTGTTCTTCGCGCTGTGCCTGGGCATGACGCTGATCAGCGGTCACAACCATGCCGCCGGCTCGCTGGTGGACAAGCTGAA
>DASQSO010000234.1:0-2644 GCA_035642335.1 Caulobacteraceae bacterium | reverse complement strand
GTTGGCCGTCTCCTTGATCGTGCCCTTCATGTCCAGCTCGTCCGGCTGGCCCTGGCGGGCGAACTTGCGGAGGCGCCGCAGGGCGACCTTGATGTTGCGGGTGCCCAGCTCGACCTGGTCGTCGAGGTTCTTGTACTCGCGCTTGTCCCAGACCTTGATCGCCTTGCCGTGGCGGCCCTTGTCCTGGCCGATGCGGATGCCCTCGGGATGGTAGCCGTTGGCGCCGAAGGGGGTGCTGCCGTCCTTGCCGCGGCGGCCCTTCTTGCCGTCCTCGTCGCCGTCCTCGCCGCGCTCCTTGGCCTCGCGCATGCGTTCGGCCAGCATTTCCATCAGCTTTTCGAAGCCGCCCATCTCCTCGATCATCTTGCGGTCTTCGTCTGACAGGAACTTGTCGGACAGCGCCTTCAGCCACTCGGCCTGCACGTCCATCGGCATGCCGATGGCGACCTTTTCCAGGCCCTTGAACACGTGGCCGAACACCTGGTCGAAACGGTCGAGGTGCTTCTCGTCCTTCACCAGCGCGGCGCGCGACAGGTAGTAGAAATCGTCCACCGTCTTGTCGATCACGTCACGGTCGAGCGCCTCCATGAGCATGAGGTACTCTTTCAAGGTCACCGGGACCTTGGCCTGACGCAGCTCCTCGAAAAAATTCATGAACATGATTGGGCCTCGGAATAGTCGAACATCTGTTTGGAGGAAGATGATGGCGACCGGTCGTGCTGTCCAGACTTCTTAGCGTCGCGGGGACGGGCTTCAGCCGGGGCGCGCCAGAATGAACTCTAGGTCGCGCGTTCCGCCCACGGAAAACTCATACGCGCCGACCTTTGCAAATCCATAACGCGCATAGAGCCGCTGGGCGCCGAAATTTTCCGACCAGACGCCGATCCACAGCCGCCGGCCGGGCGCCCGCAGCCAGTCCAGGGCCAGGGTCAGCAGCCGGCCACCAAGGCCGGAGCCTTGCGCCTCGCGGCGCAGATAGAGCCGCCAGAGCTCGCCGCAGGCCGCCGTCACCTCGGGATGCGGCAAGTGGCAGGGCCCGGCCAGGGCGTAGCCGACGGCGCGGCCGCCTTGTTCGACAATCCAGAGTGCGAATCGGTCGTCCCGCGCCCAGCCGGCATAGAGGGCGGCGTTGTGGGCTTCGGCCAGATAGAAGGCGAGGTCCTCGAGCGGATAGAGATGGCCGAAAGTCTCGGCGAAGGTCTCCGCGCTCAACGCCGCCAGGGCTTCGGCGTCGCCCGTTCCGGCGCGGCGGACGGCGATGGGCGGCGCGGACGCGATGGCTGGACCCTCCCTGGCTCGCGCGCGGCGAAAACCACCGTTCGCGGCGGCGCGCCGATGGCCTAGACTGACGGGCATGACCACGGCGCTCTACACCCATCCGGACATGCTGGATCACCGGCCGGGGCGCAACCATCCCGAGCGACCGGAGCGGCTGAAGGCGGTGCTGGGCGCGCTGAAGGACGCCGGCGACCTCAAGCTCGAGCCGCGCGCCGCGCCCTTCGTCACTCGCACCGAGCTGGACAGCGTGCACGATCCGGCCTTCATCGAGGCGCTCTACGCCGCCGCCCCGACCAGCGGCATGCTTCGTCTCGACGTGGACACGTTGATGTCGATGGGCAGCCTCACCGCGGCGCGCCGCGCCGCCGGGGCGGTAGTCGATGCGGTGCGCTCGGTCGCACGCGACGAGATCACCAGCGCCTTCTGCGCCGTGCGTCCGCCCGGCCACCATGCCGAGCCGGACGGGGTGATGGGGTTTTGCCTGTTCTCCAACGTCGCCATCGGCGCGCGCACCGCCCAGGCCGAGGGCTTTCAGCGGGTCGCGGTCGTCGATTTCGACGTCCATCACGGCAACGGCACGCAAGCGGTGGCCCAGACCGACCCGAACCTGTTCTTCGCCTCGATCCACCAGGCGCCCGGCTGGCCAGGCACCGGCGATCCGTCGGAGACCGGCCTCGGCAATGTGGTCAACACCACCGTCCCGCCCTATGCCGCCCGCGAGCGCTGGCGCGCCGCCTTCGAGGGGCTGATGGCGCCGCTGGACGCCTTCGCGCCCGATCTGATCCTGATCTCCGCCGGCTTCGACGCCCACGCGCGCGATCCCCTGGCCGAACAGACCCTGGAGGCCGAGGACTACGCCTGGGCGACCCGCGCGATCACCGCCGTCGCCCGCGCGCGCAGCCATGGGCGTATTGTCTCCTCGCTCGAGGGCGGCTACGACCTCGAAGCGCTGGGCCGCTCGGCCGTGGCGCATGTGCGGGCGCTTGAGGAGGGATGACGGGCGAGCGGCGGGCGCCGGGGGAACGGCGCACGTCCCGCCCCGGTGGGGGAATGGGCGCGAAGGAAGCCGGCATCATCGTCCTGGCGCGCCACGGCGAGCCGGCCCTGTCCCGCGAGCAGCGCCTCAGCGCCGCCGACTATGCCGCCTGGTGGGCGGTTTATGAGGAGACCGGCCTCAAGCCCGGCCAGGTCGCGCCGCCGTCTCTGCTGGCTCATGCCGAACGGGCTGGCGTGATCGTCTCGTCCACCCGCCGCCGCTCGGTGGAGACCGCCTTCGCCGTCGCCGGCGGCCGCGAGGTGGAGGCCGACCCCGACCTGATCGAGGCGCCGCTGCCGCCGCCGCACTGGCCGCACTGGATCAAGCTGC
>DASQSO010000233.1:0-5667 GCA_035642335.1 Caulobacteraceae bacterium | reverse complement strand
CCTTGTGGCCGTTCGGCGTCGGCCAATAATGCACTTCGATGGGCTGGCTCATGACGGAACGGACTCCCTGGGGCGTTAGGGATAGGACCATGGCGGCGTTGCGGGGCCCGGAGCAAGACGAAATGCGGCTGCGAAAGGCGTTCTTACCCTCAAGCACGATCAGAGAACCTGCCGGATAAACATATGGTTAAGCCCGGCGTTATCCATTCTTCACGCGCCGGCGCCTGTCGCAAAACCGGCTCAGGTGCGGGCGCGCTGACCGAACAGCACCTTGCGCGCCTCGGCCTGTTCGCGGCCCGTGCCCTGCAGCCCGCCGCTGCGCAGCTGCCCCGCCGCTTCCAGCGCCCGCTTCACCGCCGGACGCTCGCCGATGCGGGCATGCCAGGCTTTGATGTTCGGAAAGTCGTCGATCATGATGCCCTGGCCGTCGCGGGCGAAGATCCAGGGCCAGCTCATCATGTCGGCGATGGAATAGTCCCCGGCGATGAAATCGCGCCCTTTCAGCTGGGTCTCCAGGACGCCATAGAGCCGGCTGACCTCGTTGGTGTAGCGGATGGCGCCATAGGCCGCCTGCCGCTGGTCCAGAATGAAGCCGGGCGCATAGTTGCGGAAGTGATTGCGCTGTCCGGCGTTGGGCCCAAGATTGGCCATCTGCCAATGCACCCACTCATCCACCTTCACCCGCGCCCGCTCGTCGACAGGATAGAAACGGCCGGTCTTGCGGCCGAGATACTGCAGGATGGCGCCGGATTCGAAGATGGCGATGGGCTTGCCGCCCGGGCCGTCGGGATCGATGATCGCCGGCATGCGGTTGTTGGGGCTGATGGCGAGGAATTCCGGCTTGAACTGGTCGCCGCGGCCGATGTTCACCGGCGCGATGGTGTAGGCCAGACCCATTTCCTCCAGCGCGATCGTGACCTTGTGGCCGTTCGGCGTCGGCCAATAATGCACCTCGATGGGCTGGCTCATGACGGAACGGGCTCCCTTGGGCGTTAAGGTAGGAGCATGGCGGCGCCGGGGGGCGCGGAGCAAGACGAAATGCGCCTGCGAGACGGGTTCAGTCGGGGTTCAGGCGCAGGGGCCCAATCGTCCCGCCGTGGGAGAGCGGACATGAAACCCGCCGCCTCTTGGGGCCGGCGATCCGGGCGGATGGCGGTCCTGGCGATCGTCGGCCTGTTTTGGCCCGCGCTGGGCCTTGCCGAGGCCTGGCCGCACGCAAAACCGTCGCCGGCGCCCAGGTCCGGCGAACCCGGCCAGCCCCGCCGGCCGAGCTATGGCAAATGGTCGCCTGGCCAGGTGCTGCCGCCGGACGCGGGCGCGGAGGTGATCGCCGACTACCAACGCTTCCACCTGCGCCGGCCGCCGCGCGGCTATGCCTGGATGCAGCGCGACGGCGACTTCATCCTGGTCAACGCCGCCGGCCTGATCTTCGAGGTCATCCCCGGCGACGGGCGCTAACATTTTTCCCGTCATGGCCCGACTCTTGTTCGGGCCACCCATGATCACCGTCTTGGATTAGTGTCCATGGATTCCCCGCATTGCGCCGCTCCGCGGCTCCAGCGGGGAATGACGGAAAAAATCACTCCACCCCCAGCCTGGCCTTCAGGATGGCGTTCACCGCCGCCGGATTGGCCTTGCCGCCGGTCTGCCTCATCACCTGGCCGACGAACCAGCCGATGGCCTGGGGCCTGGTCTTCACCGCCTCGGCCTGACCCGGATTGGCGGCGATCAGCGCGTCGATGGTCGCTTCCAGCGCCCCGGTGTCGGTGACCTGGACGAGGCCATGGGCCTCGACGATGGCCTTGGGGCTCCCCTCGCCCGCCGCCATGCGCTCGAACACCTCCTTGGCGATCTTGGACGAGATGACCCCGTCCTCGATCAGCTGGGCGTATTCGCCGAGCATGGGCACGGTGATGTGCAGCACGCCCCGCGCCGTCACCTCGGCCCCCGAGGCGTTGGCGAAGGTCAGCACCGACTGGGTGATGGTGTTGGCCATCAGCTTCGCATCGTGGCCGACCACGGCCGCCTCGTAGAGGTCGGCGCGCTCGGTCTCGGTGATCAGCACCCCGGCGTCATAGGCCGACAGGCCGTACTGGCTCCGCAGCCGCGCCTTCTTGGCGTCGGGCAGTTCCGGCAAGGTCGCCTCGATCGCCTTGATCCAGGCCGGGTCGAGCTCCAGCGGCAAGAGGTCGGGATCGGGGAAGTAGCGATAGTCGTCCGCCTCTTCCTTCGAGCGCATGGGGCGGGTCTCGCCCTTCGCCGGATCGAACAGCCGGGTTTCCTGAGCGATCTTGCCGCCGTCCTCGATGATCTCGATCTGCCGGCGCGCCTCGTACTCGATCGCCTCGCGGATATGGCGATAGGAGTTGACGTTCTTGATCTCGCAGCGCGTGCCGAGCCCCTCGCCTGGCCGGCGCACGGAGACATTCACGTCGGCGCGCAGGTTGCCCTTTTCCATATCGCCGTCGCAGCTGCCCAGATAGCGCAGGATGGTCCTGAGCTTCTTGACGTAGCTCGAGGCTTCCTCGGCGCTGCGCATGTCCGGCTTGGAGACGATCTCCATCAGGGCGGTGCCGGCGCGGTTCAGGTCGACATAGGTCCAGTCTGGATCCAGGTCATGGATCGACTTGCCGGCGTCCTGCTCCAGGTGCAGCCGCTCGATGCCGACCACGAAGGTCGAGCCGTCGTCGCGCTCCACCTCGATCTCGCCCTCGCCGACGATCGGGTGGGCGAACTGGCTGATCTGATAGCCCTGCGGCAGGTCGGGATAGAAATAGTTTTTCCGGTCGAAGCGAGACCAGACGTTGATCTTGGCCTTGATGCCGAGGCCGGTCTTCACCGCCTGCTCGACGCAATAGCCGTTGATCACCGGCAGCATGCCGGGCATGGCGGCGTCCACCAGGCTGACCTGCTCGTTCGGCCCGGCGCCGAAGCCGACCGCCGCGCCGGAGAAGAGCTTCGAGCGCGACGCCACCTGGGCGTGCACCTCCAGGCCAAGGACGATCTCCCACGGACCGGTCCGGCCGTCAATCTGGTCGGTCTGAGCGCTCATGGGGCCTTCCTAGCATGTCCGGGCTCATGCGAAAGTGACGATGGGCGGCTTGTGCGATGCTGAAAAATCGCATTTGTTCGCGCGATCAATTGGAAACGCGTCCGGGAGACGTAAAATGCGGAAAATCCTATCCATCGGCCTGATCGGCGCGCTGCTCGGCCTTGGCGTCGCGACCGGCGTGGCCCAGGCGCAAGACCTGCCGGCCCCGGCGGTGAAGTCCGGCGCGCCGTCCATCGACTGGCCGATCCAGGACCTGCTCGCCGATCCGGCGCTGGACGCCGTGGTCGTGAAGGACCTTCCCGATCTGCCGAACAGCCAGTATCTGGAAATGATCAAGCCCATGAGCATCCGGTCGGTCGCCAAGTTCCCGCAGGCCAATATCGACCAGGCCAAGCTGGATCAGGTCCAAGCCGACCTTACCGCCGCCGCGGCGGGCGAACCCGCTGGCGCCGTCGCGACCGCGGCCGTTTCGGCGCCGGCCGCGCCAGCCGCCGCGCCGCAATAGGCGTCACCACCAACGCTCGGGCTTGGCCGTGAAGGCGGCGGCCTGCTCGAGCGCACCGGCCAGCGAAAACAGCGTTCCCTCGTCGAGCGGCCGGCCGATCAGTTGCAGACCCAGCGGCAGGCCTTGCGCATCCAGACCCGTCGGGATGCTCATCCCCGGCAGGCCGGCCAGGTTCACCGTCACGGTGAAGATGTCGTTCAGGTACATGGCCACCGGATCGCTGGTCCGTTCGCCCAGCCCGAATGCGGCCGATGGCGCCGTTGGCGTCAGCAGCGCATCGACCCGCTCGAACGCCCGCTCGAAATCGTCGAAGATGCGCCGGCGCACCTTCTGCGCCTTCAGATAATAGGCGTCGTAATAGCCGGCGCTGAGCACATAGGCGCCGATCAGGATGCGGCGCTTGACCTCGGCCCCGAACCCCTCGCTGCGGGTCTCCTCATAGACGTCGGTCAGGGTCTTGCCAGGAGCGCGCAGGCCGTAGCGCATGCCGTCGTAGCGGGCCAGGTTCGACGAGGCCTCGGCCGGGGCGATGATGTAATAGGCCGGCAGGGCGAAGCGGGTGTGCGGCAGCGACACCTCCACCACCTCGCAGCCGGCGTCCTTCAGCCAGGCCACCCCTTGCGCCCACAGCGCCTCGATCTCCGGCGGCATGCCGTCGACGCGGTACTCCCTGGGCACGCCGATGCGCAGGCCCTTGACCGATCTGCCGACGAAGCTCGGAAAGTCCGGCGTCTCGACGTCCAGGCTGGTGGAATCCTTGGCATCGTGCCCGGCCATGGTTTTCAGCAGGATGGCGGCGTCTTCCACCGTCTTGGCGATCGGCCCGGCCTGGTCCAGCGACGAGGCGAAGGCGACCACCCCCCAGCGCGAACAGCGGCCATAGGTCGGCTTCACGCCAACCGTACCGGTAAAGGCCGCCGGCTGGCGGATCGAGCCGCCGGTGTCGGTGGCCGTGGCGCCCAGGCAGAGATCGGCCGCCACCGCCGTCGCCGAGCCGCCGGACGAGCCGCCGGGCGTCAGCCGCTGGTTGGAGCCACGGTTGCGCCAGGGGTTCACCACCGGTCCGAAGGCGGAAGTCTCGTTGGACGAGCCCATGGCGAACTCGTCCATATTCAGCTTGCCCAGCATCACCGCCCCGTCGCGCCACAGGTTGGCGGTGACGGTGGACTCATAGACAGGCTTGAAATTTCCCAGGATCTTCGAGCCGGCCGTCGTCCGCACCCCCTCGGTGCAGAACAGGTCCTTGATCCCCAGCGGCACGCCGTCCAGTGGCCGGGCCTCGCCGCGGGCGATGCGCGCGTCGGACGCCCTGGCCATGGCCAGGGCCTTATCCGGCGTCTCCAGCACGAAGGCGTTCAGCGACCGCGCCGCCTCGATCGCCGCCAGATATGTGGTCGCCAACTCCTCGGACGAGAAGGTCCTGGCCCGCAGGCCGTGGATGGCGGCCTTCAGGGTCAGCCCGGTTGCGGCGGCCATTACTCGACCACCTTCGGCACGACGAAGAAGCCGCGCTCGGCCTTGGGCGCGTTGGCCAGGATGCGGGCGGAATCGCCGGGTTCGGTGACCACGTCCGCGCGCATGGGCAGCCTTGCGGCCACCGCCGAGGTCATGGCCTCGACGCCCTCGGTGTCGACCTCGTTCAGCTGCTCGATCCAGGCCAGGATGCCGTTCAGCTCGCTGGCCAGACTCTCGAGCTTGTCCTCGGGCTCGCGGATGCGCGCCAAGCTCGCGACCTTTTTCACCGTCGCCGCGTCGATGGCCATGGGACTATCCTTTGGGAAGACGTTGCGGGGGTTAGCCGCCCCTGGCCGCCTTTGACAAGAGGCGCCGGACGATGACAGACCGGCGCATGGCTGTCCTGGACCTCGCCGACCTGCCGGAAGCCCTGCCGCCGATGACTCCGCTGATGGGCCTGGACCTGGGGACCAAGACCATCGGCGTCGCCGTCTCCGACATCGGCCGCACGATCGCCAGCCCGCTGCAGCTGATCCGCAAGACCCAGTTCACCCGGGACGCCGAGACGTTGTTCGCCCTGATGACCTCGCGCGGCGCGATGGGCATCGTCATCGGCCTGCCGGTGAACATGGACGGAACCGAAGGTCCGCGCAGC
>DASQSO010000232.1:0-4550 GCA_035642335.1 Caulobacteraceae bacterium | reverse complement strand
CCACGGAGGCGACCGTCGCCCATGTCGTGGTCGCCAAGTACGCCGACCACCTGCCGCTCTATCGGCAGGCCCAGATCTATGGCCGCCAGGGGATCGCCCTCGACCGCTCGACCCTCGCCGACTGGACCGGGCGCGCCGCCTGGCCGCCCTGGCTGACCGCCGCTCCGGATCGACGGCTTCGGCCGCGGCCATGGTCTCCGCCTCGATCTGCTGCACGTCCTCCAGCCCCAGCTCCAGCTGGTCGATCGGCAGGCTCTCGGCGCGGCGACCGAAGCGGTGGCGCTGCAGCTCCTTGATGATCTGGGTCAGCCGCTCGGTCTTGGCGCGCTCAGCCAGCAGCAGCGCCTTCAGCGCTTCGGGGTCGTTCGGCAATGGCTCGGCCAGCACCGTCATGACGGCGATTAGACCAGATGCGGACGCTCTTGAGGCGCCCCCACGTGAGCCCTGAGTCAACCTGCCGCAGCTAACTAACCGCGAGCGGGACCCGGGTCCGCCTGACGGCGTGCACCCGCCGCCAGTCGAGCCCTTCCAGGAGCGCCTGGAGCTGCGCGGCGGTCAGGCGCATCACCCCATCTTCGACCTTGGGCCACCGGAACTGGCCATCCTCCAGCCGCTTGGCCAGGAGCGTCAGCCCCGTGCCATCCCACCAGATCAGCTTGACCCGATCGGCACGCTTGGCGCGGAACACATAGACGACGCCCGAGAAGGGATCGGCCCGCAACTGCTCCTTCACCAGCGCCGCCAGGCCGTCCATGCCCTTCCTGAAGTCCACCGGCTTGGCTGCCACCAGCACCCGGACCTGGCCGGTCAGCCCGATCACCGCTCGGCCTTGAGGGCTCGGATCACCGCCGCCACGGTCTTGGCCTCGGCGCCGCGGCCAACCCGCACCACCACCCCGTCGATCTCCAGCTCGATGCCGCCGTCGCCACGGCGACTGCGCCGGCGCTTGGGATGCGGCGGCGCCGGCGCTCGCTCGACCACCACTGGGACGAACTTCGGCTCCGGCGCCGGCAGCGTCTTCATCCGCGCGTCGCGTCGCCAGGTAAACAGCTGCGTCTTGGCCAGCCCGTACCGGTCCGCCACGTCGCCGACGGACTGAGCGTAGCTCTCCGCTACGATCTGAGCCTTCGCTTCGGCGCTCCACTTCCGCCGGCGGCCCGCCCCGGTGAAGATCTCGACCCGGCGGGCCAGCGGCTCCGTCAGCACACCATCACCAGGCATCATCAGCACACCAAGCCCTCGCAACGCGAAGGCTCCAACCTCGGCGATCAGCTCAGCCGCGGAAAGGTGGGCTCAGAACACCGCTTACCCAGCGGCAGATCTCCTTGTCGTTCATGGCCCGCCCGCCGCGGGCGCTTACCTTGCCCTCTTCGCGCGTCCAGATGCGAGCCCCCGCAAGGCCAAGAACTACCTCTTCGTCCGCATCCACCACCACGTTGGGATGGATGAAGAACCCAGCGCTCTTGCCATCCCCCGCCGGGCCAAGCCCACGCCGAGCCGCGCTCCGGCCAGAGAAGTTGATCTCCGTGGTGTCCTGCGCCACCACTACCCGCCGCCCTGTGCTCGCCTGGCGCGTTCGCGCGCTGAACGCCTCCAGGATCCCTCCCGTCGACACATGCGGCGACGATAAAAACCGATGCGCCGCCATCTCTCCGGCCCGCGTCTCGCCCAGCTTGCGTAGAACCAGCGACCCCGTCGCCACGATCTGCTCAAAAAGCCGCGCCCCGCTGGCCGCCGTCCGCACGTCGCCCCCGCTGAACCCGATCATACCAGCCCTCCGCCAACCATAGCCGGCCGATGAATCAGCTAAATCAGGCCTTGGGAATCCAGAAACGCCAACAGCGGAGCGATCGCGACTCACTTCCGTGCATGCCGTAGCCTTCCGGGCGAGCTGTTGACCGGCTTTTCTCGGTCCGGGGGCTTTTGAAACATCTCTAGAAGAAACGCTCGCCGATGCGAATGGTGTCACCGGGCTGCACCGCCGTGGTTGCATCAAGCCTGTATTCTAGTTCACCCTGAGCGTTTGCCCGTTTTATATACACTTTTCGGGTATCCGCGCGGTAGGTGAAGCCATTGGCGGTGGCGACAGCATTGAGGACCGTCAGCCGACTAGTGTAGGGATATTCGCCAGGCTTCATAACCTCGCCCAGGATGTAGAACGGGCGGTAATTCAGCACCTCGATGCTGACGTGCGGGTCCTTCAAGTAATCCGGACGCAGCTTGCTCTCAATTTCGGTCTGAAGCTGGTTAACCGTCAGTCCGGAAGCCTGGACGTCGCCGATCAAGGGAAATGCAATCGTGCCGCCTCCGCCCGGCACCAGAAACTCGCCCGACAAGGTGTCTTCGCCGAAAACGCCAATACGGAGCTTATCCCCAGCCCCGAGCCGATAGTCGGTTTGATCGGCCTCTGACCGGTCAGCCGCCGACTGGCCCGCCGATGGCGGCTGAACCGCGGCCGTGGGCGCGGGCGCGTCCTGCGCCATCGCGCCCGCGCCCAGCGCCAGGGACATCATGAGAGCAAGAAGCCATCGCATCATTCGCAACCCCGTCCTACGCACGCTCACCGGCGCTTGACACGCCGCCGTTCCACCCACAAGCCGAAGCAATATCGACCTCGATAACAAAACCCCGGCTGCTTAGCATCGGGCCAGGTTGAAGACGACACCTTCGGCGTTGACCGCGCGCATTTTACACGGGCATGGAATTGAAGAGCTGGAAGGCCTGGGTTGTCGCCGCCGTAGCTTTGTTGCTGGCGTTCTATTCACTGGGCCTTCTGTATGAAGGCTTTGTAAGCGACCATTATTCGGGCGTTTTCACGTTTCCGCTCGTCGACAAGATATCCGCCGAACGGGCCTATGGCCGGTTGCCCGCGACGACGCCGACGGCCGAGCGGGCGGCGGCGGCGCAGCGATTGATCGAAGCCGATCCGACCAACCCGGAGAGCTGGACCGCGGTCGCCTATGCCGACTGGCTGGCGCATGGCCGGCTTTCCGCAAAAGGGGTCGAAGCGCTGGACCATTCCTATGCGGTCAGTTTCTTCGATCGTCCTGGGGCGGTATGGCGGGTCGACTTCGCCCTGGAGAACTGGGCCGACATGACCCCGCATATTCGCCAGGATGCCTTGGAGGAGGCCAGGGTGGCGCTGAAGGACCCCGACCTCGGACCTGTCATGGCGACCCATCTCAAGGCGATCCGCAGTCCGGAGGGCCGTCTTGCCGGGTTGCTGCTTTTGTCGATGAATTCGAAGCCGGTCAGCTGACGCGCGGGCCATCCGCAAGTTGGGACAGGCAACCCGCAGCCGGCGTCAGCTAGCGCTGTGTACGGCGGCGATCTTGACCCAGTCCAGTTGTTGGCCAGGCGCCTGCCGTTCGATCCAGGTGTAGCGGACCTTGCGCCAGGGCTGCACCTGGGAGGACAGGCTGTCCAGCACCAGCTCGCCCTTGTCGGTGGCGACCAGCAGCACCGCGTGAGTCTCGCCGCGTTCGGTGCGGACGATGGCGATGGACATATCGCCTGCCGGAATGCCGGCCGCCATCAAGGCGCGGCGTTTCTCCAGCACGTAGTCCTTGCAATCGCCGGCCGCCGGGCCGCCGGTTTCCAGCGGCAAGGTCCAATAGTCGGCGGCGCCATACTGCTGCTCGTCAGGAACGTAGCGGATGGCGCGATTAACACGCAGGTTGACCCCGTCCAGCATCGAGAGCAGCGCCGGGGTGGTGGCGAGCGGCGGCGAGGCGGCCGCCGGCTCCGCCGCGACCGGATCTTCCGTCAGGCTGGCCGGGCTGGTCATCGGCGAGGTCGGCGTTACGTTGGCGCTCGAGCCGAAAATCCGCGACCAGTCGGTAGCGCCACCCGCGAGCGACTTAGGCGCCGCCGGCCGGACATTACCCGATGTCGGGGTGAGCCGGGCATCCGACGGTCCGTCGCCGTGAAAAACCAACCGCCAGTAATAGCGCGCGTAAAGGTCCTTCACGCGCTCATCAGCGCTGACGGCCGCGCCATTCTTGGACAGCTGTCGACCCAGACCGCACTGACCGGGCCGGCGAGCGCAGAGCCTCAGATAGCCCAGCGGCGCGGGCGCCTGCGCCCCCAAGACCATGAAGTCGCCGCTCACGGCGGCAGGAGCCGCCGCCATCCCGCCCGAGGGCCGAGCGGGCGCGCCAGCACAAGCTGTAGTCGCCGTCAAAACCCCGACGGCAAAGCCGATCCACCCTAGGGATAATCCCAGCGTTGCAATACGCACGAATTCTCTCCAAGGTTCCCGAGCCGTACACGCGCAACGGTCGCCAAAGGCACTAGGTTCCCGTCCCCCGATGTATGCTTCGCGATCGTGGCGCGGACGGCGGCGCAATTTCGGGGTCTGAGCGCCGACAAGAAATCGCCGCTGATCCGCCGGGCGACAGGGGCATGGCGGCGTCGGGTTTTTGCGGACGTCAGATGGCGTTCCACATGCCGCCGATCTTGACCCAGTCCAGTTGTTGGCCAGGCGCCTGCCGTTCGATCCAGGTGTAGCGGACCTTGCGCCAGGGCTGCACCTGGGAGGACAGGCTGTC
>DASQSO010000231.1:0-4224 GCA_035642335.1 Caulobacteraceae bacterium | reverse complement strand
TCGGCGAGCGCAACGCCCTGTTCCTGGAGAACGCCACCAAACTGCTGGCCGAGGCCGCGCAGGCCGCGCTGGACGAGGCGGGGTTGAAGCCGGACGAGATCGACTCGATCGTCACCGTCTGCACCACCGGTATCGCCACCCCGGCGCTGGACGTGCGGGTCATGCGGCACATGAACTTTCGCGACGATGTCGAGCGGACGCCGGTGTTCGGCCTCGGCTGCGCCGGCGGCGTGCTGGGCCTGGCGCGGGCGGCGGCCCTGGCGCGGGCCAAGCCGCAGTCGCGGGTGCTGCTGATGGTGGTCGAGCTCTGCGCCCTGACCTTTCGCCACCACGATCGCTCGAAGAGCAACCTGGTGGCCACCGCCCTGTTCGGCGACGGCGCCGCCGCGGCGGTGGTCAGCTGCCGCGACGAGTACGCCGACGCGCCCCGGCTCGGCCCAGCCGGCGAGCACACCTGGCCGGACAGCCTCGACGTCATGGGCTGGGACGTGGCCGACGATGGGCTGAAGGTCATCTTCTCCCGCGACATCCCGACCCTGGTGAAGGACGACCTGCGCCCGGTGGTCGACACCTTCCTGGCCAAGCACGGCGGCTCGCTGAACGACATCGCCGGCTTCATCTGCCATCCGGGCGGGGCCAAGGTGCTGGACGCGCTGGAGGACTGTTTCGGCCTGCAGCGCGGCGACCTTCACCTGGCCCGCGAGGTGCTGCGCGCCCACGGCAACATGTCGGCGGTGACGGTGCTGTTCGTGCTGCGCGCGGCGCTTGACGCCGGCGCGCGCGGACCGCAGCTCCTGACCACGCTCGGGCCCGGCTTCACCGCCGGCATGATGGTGGTCGAGCCGGTCTGAGGCCAGTCCGTCGCCGCCCGATGCTGCGCAAACGCTCGCTGAGCCTGGCCGGCCACACCACCTCGCTAGCCCTGGAGCCGGCCTTCTGGGCCGTGCTGACCGAGATGGCCGCCGAGCGCGGTGCCAGCCTGACCCGCGTGATAGCCGAGATCGACGCCGGCCGAGGGGCCGAGCCGCTGGCCTCCGCCTGCCGGGTCGCCGCCCTGGGCTGGGCCGGCGGCGCGACTAGCCGCCGCCACCGGTGATCAGAGCCGCCACCGCCGGCTTCTGCGGCTGGCCGGGGGACAGCGCTGGCGTGTGCGCATGGCGGGAAATGATCAGGAAGGTCCCGATGATCACCACCGCCAGGACGCCCAGGACCGTCCACAGGCCGGCGAACGCCAGCCGCGTCTGTTCCTGTTCCGCTTCCACTTCGCGTTCGATCTCGGTCTCGACGTGGGCGTGGTCTGTCTGCGTCATTTTGATGCTCTTCACGGGTCCTTCCGCCCGCCCGTGCGATTGAGAACGGGAGCCGCCGGGATCGGGTTCCGCGTCGCGGTCGCCCATGGCCCTTAAGCGCGGGCTCCCATGTGCTACATATGTTCCCGATTCAGTTTCGCCAGCGCAAGGCTCGCCCTCGGTGTCCGACGTCCCAACCCCTCGCATCAGCGACCTTGCCCGCGTCGATGCGCCATCCGCCTATCTTGAAGGCTTGAATCCCGAGCAGAAGCGCGCGGTCGAGGCGATCGAAGGCCCGGTGCTGGTGCTGGCCGGCGCCGGCACCGGCAAGACCCGCGTGCTGACAACCCGCCTGGTTCACATTCTGACGACCGGCCGCGCCCGGCCCTGGGAACTGCTGGCCGTCACCTTCACCAACAAGGCCGCGCGGGAAATGCGGCACAGAATCGCCAACCTGATCGGCGGCCAATCGGAAGGCCTGCGCTGGCTGGGCACCTTCCACTCCATCGCCGCCCAGATCCTGCGCCGTCACGCCGAGCTGGTGGGCCTGAAGTCCAACTACACCATCATCGACGTCGACGATCAGGAGCGGCTGATCAAACAGCTGCTGGAAGCCGAGAACATCGACGCCAAGCGCTGGACGCCGGGCCATCTGGCCGGGCTGATCGACCATTGGAAGAACCGCGGCTGGACCCCCGACAAGCTGCCGCCGGCGGAAGGCACCCACTTCGCCAACAACAGGGGCGCGGCGCTCTACAAGATGTACCAGGATCGCCTGCGGGTGCTGAACGCCTGCGATTTCGGCGACCTTTTGCTGCACAACCTGACCATCTTCCAGACCAATCCGGACGTGCTGGCCGAGTTTCACGACCGGTTCCGCTACATCCTGGTCGACGAGTACCAGGACACCAACGTCGCCCAGTACCTGTGGCTGCGCCTCTTGGCGCAGAGGCGCCAGAACCTGTGCTGCGTCGGCGACGACGACCAGTCGATCTATGGCTGGCGCGGGGCCGAGGTGGACAACATCCTGCGCTTCGAGCGCGACTTCCCAGGCGCCGAGGTGATCCGGCTGGAGCGCAACTATCGCTCCACCGAGCATATATTGGCCGCCGCCTCCGGCCTGATCGCCGCCAACAAGGGCCGGCTGGGCAAGACGCTCTGGACCGAGGCGCGGGGCGGGACCAAGGTCGGCGTGCGCGGCGTCTGGGACGGCGAGGCGGAAAGCCGGCTGATCGGCGACGAGATCGAGCGGTCCAAGAAGGGCGGCCGCCGCTATCGCGACATGGCCATCCTGGTGCGCGCCTCGTTCCAGATGCGCGCCTTCGAAGAGCGGTTCGTGCTGCTGCAGATCCCCTATGTGGTGGTCGGCGGCCCGCGCTTCTTCGAGCGCGCGGAGATTCGCGACGCCCACGCCTATCTGCGGCTGATCCAGTCGGAGGACGACGACCTCGCCTTCGAGCGCATCGTCAATGTCCCCAAGCGCGGCATCGGCGACACCACGGTCAGCCGGCTTCTCCAGTTCGCCCGCTCAAAAGAGGTTTCCGCCAGCTTGGCGGCGCGCGGCCTGGTCACTACCGACGAGCTGCAGGCGCGCACGCGCACGGCGCTGGCCAACTTCCTGCGCGACATGGATCGCTGGCGCTCCCTGAAGGATGGCCTCGGCCACCAGCGGCTCTTGGAGACCATCCTGGAGGAGAGCGGCTATACCGACGCCCTTCGCCTGGACAAGGGCCCGACCAGCCAGACGCGGCTGGAGAACCTGAAGGAGCTGGTCCAGTCCATGGCCGCCTTCGAGACCCTGGAGGCCTATCTGGAGCACGTTTCGCTGGTCATGGACCTGGACCGCGACAATACCGGCGACGCCGTCCAGATCATGACCCTGCACTCGGCCAAGGGGCTGGAATTTCCCCTGGTCTTCCTGCCCGGCTGGGAGGAAGGCGTCTTCCCCAGCCAGCGCAGCATGGACGAGAAGGGCGAAAAGGGCCTCGAGGAGGAGCGGCGGCTGGCCTATGTCGGCATCACCCGCGCCCGCGAGGACGCCCGCATCAGCTTCGCCGCCAACCGGCAGGTCTATGGCCGCTGGACCAGCCAGCTGCCCAGCCGCTTCGTCGACGAACTGCCGATGGCCAATGTCGAGGCGGCCAGCGAGACCGGCTATTACGGCGGCGGCCCCGGCATGACCGAGGCGCACAGCCGCTGGGAGGAGACGCCCTCGTTCGGCTCTGGCTACTCCTCGCCCGGCTGGCGGCGGGCCCAGGCCCGGGGCGCGGCCGGCGCGGTCGGCCGCCACACGGTGATCGAGGGCGAGGGCCGGCTGGTCGCCGTCTCGGCCGCCTCGGCGACCAGCGCCTTCGGCGTCGGCGACCGCGTCTTCCACCAGAAGTTCGGCCCCGGCGCCGTCACCGCCGTCGAGGGCAACAAGCTGACGGTGGCCTTCGACCACGCCGGCGAAAAGCGCGTCATCGACACCTTCCTGCAACCGGCGTGACCAAGGCTTTTGACCACAAAGCCCACGAAATCCCCAAAGGGCTCGGACGGGACCGCGTTTCCGGCTGAACCCTCTTTTTCGCGCACCTCGTGGGTTTCACGGCCCTTAGTTCGAGCCTTGCCGCGCCATGGTCGGCGGCACAACGACTCGGGTGCCGAAACAGGAAGGACTGAGACGATTGGAAGGCTGACTTGATGCCCCAACGCCGGTTAGCCGTCCCAAAACCGCTGCCCGAGCGGCAGCGTAACTCTTTGCTCCTCCAGTGGGCCAGCCCGGCGCAGCTTTCAGCATCTGCTTTTGCTGCGCGGTCCACTTGGAGAGCGGGCCGTTTGGGTCAAGCTCAGGGTGGCTTCACAATCGGCACTCCAACTCGTGAGCATCGGGCCTCTTTCGCTTCTCTTGTCCGACATGTCATTGGGGCGTCCTACGGGACCCGGATTGTGGTTG
>DASQSO010000230.1:0-8811 GCA_035642335.1 Caulobacteraceae bacterium | reverse complement strand
TCTTCAACGAAAAGGTGCTGGTGGGGCTCGGCTGCGAGGTCGCCACCACGCGGCGGCTCGATCCCGCCGGGGTGCGGACCGCGCTGACGGCGCTGCGTCGCTTCAAGGCGGTGCTGGACGCGGTCAAGCCGACGGAGATCTTCACCGTCGCCACGGCCGCCGTGCGCGAGGCGTCGGACGGCCCGGACTTCGTGCGCCGGCTAAAGACCGAAGCGGGCATGAAGGTCCGCGTGCTCTCGGGCGACGAAGAGGCGCGCTATTCGGCGCTCGGCGTCCTGGCTGGCCAGCCGGACGCCAGCGGCGTGGTCGGCGATATGGGTGGCTCCAGCCTGGAGCTGACCCTGGTGGACGCCGGCAAGCCCGGCGCCGGAATCACCCTGCCGCTGGGCGCCTTTTCGCTGCGTGGGCCGGGCGGTTTCGATCTGGAGCGGGCGCGAGCCCGGACGGCCAAGGTGCTCGACGGGGTGCGCGCGACCTTCTCCGCCCAGACCCTCTACGCGGTCGGCGGCGGCTGGCGGAACCTGGCGCTGCTGCAGATGCAGCTCACCGACTATCCGCTGGAGATCGTCCAACAATACGAGATCAACGCCGAGGACGCGCTGACCGCCGCGCGCTTCATTTCGCGCCAGTCCAAGGGCTCGCTGGAGCGAATCGAGGGCGTCTCCAAGCGGCGGCTGGACACCATCCCCTACGCCGCCGTCGTGCTGGAAGGCCTGATCGAGCGGCTGGGATTGCGGCGCATCTCCATCTCCGCGTTCGGTCTGCGCGAGGGGCTGTTGCTGGAGTCCATGCCCGGCCGCGTGCGGGCGCTGGATCCGCTGGTCGAGGGCTGCATCGCCCTTGGCGCGCGGCAGGGGCTGAGCGAAGACCTGGGCCCCGCCCTGGAAGCCTGGCTCGGTCCGGCCTTTTCGACTCTGACGCCGATCTTTCCCGGCCGCGAGCCCATCCTGATCGCCGCGGCCTGCCGGCTGGCCGATCTGGGCGCGCGGCTGCATCCCGACCATCGCGCCGACCTGGTGTTCGAACAGGCGCTGCGCGCGCCGATCGCCGGCATGACCCATGCCGAACGCGGCTTCGTCGCCGTCGCCCTGTTCGCCCGCCACACCGCCTCGTCCAACCCGCCGGAGCCGCGCATATTGAGCCGTATCCTCTCCGGCGAGGCGCACGCCCGCGCCCTGGCCCTCGGCGCGGCCATGCGGCTCGGCTGCGACCTCTCCGGCCGCAGCGCCGACCTGCTGCGCCGCTCGGCCTTGAGGATCGAGGACGGCGCCGTCGTCCTCACCACCGACGCGCGCTGGGCCGACATGCTGCTTGGCGAACAAACCGCCAAACGCGCCGCCCAGTTCGCCGATCGGTTGGAGATGGGCCTGAAGCTGGGGAAATGAGATGAACCCTCGCCCCGTGAAGCGGGGAGAGGGTTGTATTATTCCGCCGTCCTTGGCGCGCGTCTGACTTCGACGACCCGCACCCGCGCTCCGTCCAGCACCAGGGCTAGTTCGCCGCGCTTCAGCCTGAGCGCATCCTCGCCGAAGGCTTCGCGGCGCCAGCCGCGCAGGGCCTGGGTGTCGGCTTCGTCGTCGCAGGCGATCTTGTCCAGGTCCGAGACCGTGGCGATCAGCTTGGAGGCGACGCCGGCATCCTCGGCGCGGGCCTTGAGGAGCACCTTGAGCAGCTCGACGATCGCGCCCGAGGCGGGATTGGGCGGGGCGCTGCTGCGCTCGATCACCGGTGCGTAGCTGTCGGCCCTGGCCAGCGACTCGCGGACCGTCTCGACGATCTCGATGCCGAACCGCGAGCCGGAGAAGCCCTTCGGCAGCGAGCGAAGGCGGCCGAGCGCATCGGCGTCGGTGGGCAGCTGGGTGGCGATCTCGTCGATCGCGTCGTCCTTCAGGATGCGGCCGCGCGGCTGGTCGCGGGTCTGGGCGGTGCGTTCGCGCCAGGCGGCGACGCCGCGCAACACGGCCAGGTACCTGGTCGCGAACTTGCGCGGCTTCAGACGCTTCCAGGCGTTCTCCGGGTCGAGGTCGTAGTTGGCCGGATCGGTCAACGCCGACATCTCCTCCAAGACCCAGGCCAGCCGCCCGCTCGCCTCCAGGCGCGCGTGCAGCATCGGATAGAGGGTCGCCAGGTGGGTCACGTCGGCCAGCGCGTATTCCAGCTGCGCCTGGTTCAGCGGTCGCCGCGCCCAGTCGGTGAAGCGGCTGGATTTGTCGAGGCTGATCTTCAGCATCTGCCGCACCAGGGCGTCATAGGCCACCTGCTCGCCGAAGCCCGCGGCCATGGCGGCGATCTGGGTGTCGAACAGCGGCTTGGGGATCACGCCCAGATTGTTGAAGATCTCCACGTCCTGGCGGCCGGCGTGAAACACCTTCTCGATGGATGGATCGGCCATCAGGGCGAGCAAGGGCGAAAGGTCGAGCCCCTCCGCCATCGGATCGATATTGGCCGCGTCGTCGGGCCCGGCCACCTGGACCAGGCAGAGCCTTGGCCAATAGGTGGTCTCGCGCATGAACTCGGTATCGACCGCGATGAAGGAGGCGCCGGCGAGCTTCTGACAGAAGGCCGCGAGGTCGGCTGTGGTGGTGATTGGCGTCATCGGCTAGCTATAGCCCCGAGACTCGGGCCCAGGACAAGGGCTCGTTCCAAGCGCGCATGCGCCCGATAGCGGATTTCCGGGATGATTGAGCGGCCAAACGGCCTCACCTATGCGGATGCGGGCGTCGATATTGACGCCGGAGCGGCCTTGGTCGAGGCGATCAAACCCCTAGCCAAGGCGACCCGTCGGCCAGGCGCGGACGCCGCGCTGGGTGGCTTCGGAGCGCTGTTCGACCTGAAGGCGGCCGGCTATGCCGACCCCTTGCTGGTCGCCACCACCGACGGCGCCGGCACCAAGCTGAGGGTGGCGATCGAGAGCGGTTTCCACGACACGGTGGGCATCGACCTGGTGGCCATGTGCGTCAACGACCTCCTGGCCCAGGGCGCCGAGCCGCTCCTCTTCCTCGACTACTACGCCACCGGCAAGCTCGAACTGGACGTCGCCAGGCGGGTGGTCGCCGGCATCGCCCAGGGCTGCACGCTGGCTGGCTGCGCCCTGGTCGGCGGCGAGACAGCGGAAATGCCGGGCATGTACGGCGCCGGCGATTACGACCTGGCCGGATTTTCCCTTGGCGCGGTCGAGCGGGGCGCGGTGCTGCCGCGGCTGCAGCGGCAAGCCGCCGGCGACCTGATGATCGGCCTGGCCTCGTCCGGGCCGCATTCGAACGGCTATTCGCTGATCCGCCGCATCGTCGAGCGCTCGGGCCTTGCCTGGGACGCCCCCGCGCCCTTCGCGCCGGGAAAGTCGGTGGCCGAGGCGCTGATGACGCCGACGCGCATCTACGTCAAAAGCGTGCTGCCGCTGATCAGGGCCGGTCTGACCGAGGGCCTCGCGCACATCACCGGCGGCGGGCTGATCGAAAACCCGCCGCGCGCCATCGCCGAGGGCCTCGAGCCCCGCTTCGACTGGGACGCCTGGCCCCTGCCCGCCGTGTTCCGCTGGTTGCAGGATGTCGGCGGGGTCAGCGATCATGAGCTGCGCCGCACCTTCAACTGCGGCGTCGGTCTGATCCTGATCGTAAAGCCTGGGAACGTCGCCGACGCGCTCGCCGCCCTGCTCGACGCCGGCGAAACCGCCTTCGTCTGCGGCGAACTGGCGGGCACTTAGAGCGTCCTCCGCGATCGACTATAAAAAAAATCCCTCACCCCCCGCTGGAGCCGAAGGCGGAATGCGGGGGGCCCATAGACACTGATCCAAGACGGTGATCATGGGTGGCCCGAACAAGAGTCGGGCCATGACGGAAAAAATAGAATCGCTAGGCGTGAGGCCGATCCCCTGGGCGATTTAAAGCGCGATTTCCCCACCGCCCGCCACGATCGTCCGCAGCGTCTCCACGAAGAGCGCGCCCTCGAGGGCGATCACCTTGTCCCTCAGGGTGTCGACCGTATCGGCGGCGACGATAGGGACGGTCTTCTGGCTGAGCACCGGGCCATGGTCGTATTCCTCGTCGACCAGATGCACCGAGGCGCCGCTGACCGCGTCACCGCTGGACAGCACCGCCTCGTGGACGAAATGGCCGTACATGCCCTTGCCGCCGTATTTCGGCAGCAGGGCCGGATGGATGTTCAGGATGCGTCGCTGGTAGCGGGCCAGGGTCAGCGGTCCGACCATCCGCAGATAGCCGGACAACACCACCAGATTGACCTCGGCGTCTACCAAGGCCGCGGCGATCAGCCGGTCGGCCTCCGCATCGGACCCAGCGGTCCTGGCGCTGATGTGCCGCTCACTGACGCCATTCGCCCGCGCGAACTCGAGCGCCGCGGCGCCGGCGTTGTTGCTGATGACGATGGCCGCCGCGGCTTCCAGCTCGCCCGCCTGGATGGCGCCGACGATGGCCCGCATGCTCGACCCCGCGTGAGAAGCCAGGAACCCCAGGCGCAGCGGCGTCGGCATGGGCGCCGCTAGCCGACGATGTCGGCGTCGGTAAAGAACTGACCGATCTCGATCACGGCGTTTTCCGCGCTGTCCGAGCCGTGCACCGAATTGCCGGTGAAGCTCTCGGCATAGAGGGCGCGGATGGTGCCGGGCGCCGCATTGGCCGGGTTGGTCGCGCCCATCACGTCGCGGTAGCGGGCGATGGCGCCCTCGCCTTCCAGCACCTGCACGACGACGGGACCCGAGGTCATGAAGTCGACCAGCTCGCCGAAGAACGGCTTTTCCTTGTGCACCTCGTAGAACTTTTCCGCCTGGGCGGGGCTCATCTTCATCCGGCGCTGAGCGACGATGCGCAGGCCGGCGTCCTCGATGACCGCATTGACCTTGCCGGTCAAGTTGCGGCGCGTCGCGTCCGGTTTGATGATCGAGAAGGTTCGTTCCGTCATTGCAAAGGCCACGCGCTCTCTGAGGGGAGGATTGGAAACTTGAGGGTCCGGGCTTATAACTATGGCTGTCCGCGCCGCCAAGGCGCGAACCAGGGAAGATGAGATCGTGAAGCATCCGGCGGGTATCAGACTGACGCGTTAGCGCCCACCGGGCGAACGCCGCGCATGCGCCCACGGCACGGCGAGTCCTGGCCCACACCGCCCCTTTAAGTCCATCACGCCTGTCATCAGAGCCTTCCCATGCTTCGCATCAACGACCTTGTTTTCGACGCCTACGGCCGCCGGTTTTTCGATTCCGCCACCGTCTCCCTGCCCGTGGGCGCCAAGGTCGGGCTGGTCGGCCGCAATGGCGCCGGCAAGACCACCCTGTTCAAGCTGATCAAGGGCGAGCTGGAGCCCGGCGGCGGCGAGATCGGCATGCCGAAGGCCGCCCGCATCGGCTCGGTCGACCAGGAGCATCCGGCCAGCCCCGTGCCGCTGCTCGACACCGTGCTCGCCGCCGACATCGAGCGCGACCGGCTGCTCAGGGAGGTCGAGACCGCCGATCCCGAGCACATGGGCGAAATCTACGCCCGCCTGGCTGAGATCGACGCCGACCGGGCGCCGTCGCGCGCCGCGGAGATCCTGAGCGGCCTTGGGTTCTCCACCGCCGACCTGCCACGGCCGATGGCCGAGTTCTCCGGCGGTTGGCGCATGCGCGTGGCCCTGGCCGCGGCCCTGTTCGCCGAGCCCGACCTTTTGCTGCTCGACGAACCGACCAACTATCTGGACCTTGAGGGCGCCCTCTGGCTGGAGGCGCGCCTGCGCAAATACCCGAAGACCGCCCTGGTCATCAGCCACGACCGCGAACTGCTCGACAAGTCCGTGGGTTACATCCTGCATCTCAACGACGGCAAACTCGACCTCTATACAGGCGGCTACGACGCCTTCGAGCGCGAGCGCGGTGAGAAGCTGCGCCTGCAAGAGGCGACGCGGGTCAAGATCGAGGCCCGCCGCGCCCATATGCAGTCCTTCGTCGACCGCTTCCGCGCCAAGGCGTCCAAGGCCGCCCAGGCCCAGTCGCGCATGAAGATGATCGCCAAGCTGCCGGTGGTCGCCGCCGTCATCGCCGAGCAGACCGCCCCGTTCCGCCTGCCATCGCCGCCCCGGCCGCTGGCCCCGCCGCTGATCCGGCTGGAGGGCGCGGCGGTCGGCTATGGCGGCCCACCGGTGCTAAAAAACCTGAACCTGCGCCTGGATCTCGACGACCGCATCGGTCTCTTGGGGGTCAACGGCGCCGGCAAATCGACCTTCGCCAAGCTGATCGCCGGGGCGCTGCGGGTCGAGGCCGGGAGCATGCACCGCGACCGGCGGCTGAAGGCCGGCTGGTTCCACCAGCACCAGATCGAGGCCATGGACCCCACCGACACGCCGCTGGACATCGTCCGCCGCGCCCTGCCGGAGGCTAGCGAGGCCCAGCGTCGCTCCAGATTGGCCCAGTTCGGCCTGGGCGCGTCGAAGGCGGAGACCACCGTCGCCGACCTCTCCGGCGGCGAGCGGGCGCGGCTGCTGCTCAACCTGGTGGCCATGGACGCGCCGCACCTGCTGATTCTCGACGAACCCACCAACCACCTGGACATCGACAGCCGCCGCGCCCTGCTCGACGCCCTGAACGACTACGAGGGCGCGGTCATCCTGATCACCCACGACCGTTCGCTGATGGAACTGGTCGCCGACCGGCTATGGCTGGCCGCCGACGGCGCGATCAAGCCGTTCGAGGGCGACATGGCCGACTACGCCAGGTTCGTGCTGGATCGCGCCAGGGTCGCCGCGCGCGGGCCGGCCCAGACCCCGACCCAGGCCCCGCCAAGGGGCGCGCCGCCGGCTCTGGCGCCGATGAAGCGCAGGCTGGAGGCGGCGGAGGCGACCCTGGCGCGGGAAACCCAGGCGGCGGCCCGGCTGGACGCGGCTCTGGCCGACCCGGCGCTGTTCGGCCGCGACCCCACCCATGCCGCTGAACTCGGTCGTCGCCGCATGAAGGCGCAGGAGGCCATCGACCGCGCCGAAGCCGCCTGGATGGCCGCCGCCGAGGCCTATGAGAGCGCTGCGCCTGGGCCTGAATCCGTCCGAGCCGATACTCAATAACCCGTCATAGCCCGGCTTGTCCGGGCTACCCATGATCGCCGTCTCGGATCAGTGTCCACGGGTCCCCCGCATTCCGCCTCTTCGCGGCTACAGCGGGGGATGACGGTGGTTTTCTGTTGGGTCAGCCCGGGGCTTCAGCCGCACTTGACCTCGGTGATCAGGCCGCTCGCGGCATCGAACAGGATGTCGGTGCGGCCGGGCTGATAGTCCTGGGTCACCGGGCAGGTGGTGCAGGACACCCGCCGGCTGGTGGGGTCGACAGGCACTGGGATCTCGGTGCGCGGCTTGCCGACCAGATAGGCGAGGCTGGCCGCCTCGCAGTGCGAGGCGATCGGCGGCGCGAGGGAAACCGGTGGCGCGATATAGGGCGGCTCTTGAGGCGGCTGGGGCGCCGGGCCGGTCAGCGGCGTCACGGTCTGGGGGCGCGCCACGCCAGTGATCAGCAGGATCATGACGACGATGCCGACCATGTGCATGCCGGTGAACACCCACAGCGGTTTCATGCTTGCTGCTCCCACCCGCGTTCGGCCCGCTGGCGCCAATAGGACACCGGATGGCCGGCGGCCTTGAAGGCCGTCCAGCGCCCGCGCGCCTCCGCCGTCGCCGCTTCGTCGCGGCCGTCGAACAGAAGGACGCACCGCTCATAGCCGTCCAGCGGCCCGGCCTCGGCGCCGTCGACCAGGAAGAGGGCCTGGGCGCCGTTCAGATTATCGGCCGCGGTGGTCAGCAGGATCGGCTGGCGCGGGGCCAGCGGCTCTCCGGCGGTCCCGTGCGCCAGGAAGCTGTCGTCGCGATAGCTCCACAACCAGCCGTCCAGATGTTCGATCCGCTCCTGCGCCGTCGTCCGCACGAGCGCCTTCCAGCCCTTGGCGAGGGTCTTCTCGAGCAACTCCGGCAGGGCCTGGTCCAGCGCCGTGCGCTCCAGGTGATAGAACCAGACCTCGCAAGCAGCCTCGGTCATCCTTCGTAGTCGGCGGCCACGAACTGGTTCAGCAGCCGCACGCCGAAGCCGCTGGCGCCTTCCGGAATGGTCGCGACGGCCGAGGGTTTCTTCCAGGCCACGGCGGCGATGTCCAGGTGGGCCCAGGGGACGTCGCCGATGAAGCGTTTGATGAACAGCGCCGCCGTGATCGAGCCGCCCGGCCGGCCGCCGACGTTCTTCATGTCCGCGGCGTCGCTCTTGATCTGCTCTTCGTAGGTTTCCGGCAGCGGCATGCGCCAGAGCAGGTCGCCGGAGGCCTCGCCCGCCTTGTGGAGCTGGTGCGCCAACTCGTCGGTGTTGGAATAGAGGCCGCCGTAGTCGTGCCCCAGCGCCACGATGATCGCGCCGGTCAGGGTCGCCAGATCGACCACCAGCCGCGGCTTGAACCGCTCCTGGACGTACCAGAGCGCATCGGCCAGCACGAGCCGGCCTTCGGCGTCGGTATTGATCACTTCGATGGTCTGGCCGGACATGGAGGTGACGATGTCGCCCGGCCGCTGCGCATTGCCGTCCGGCATGTTCTCGACCAGGCCAAGGATGCCGACCGCGTTGACCTTGGCCTTGCGGCCGGCCAGCACATGCATCAAGCCGGTGACCGCGGCGGCTCCGCCCATATCCCACTTCATGTCTTCCATGCCCGGGCCGGGCTTCAGAGAGATGCCGCCGGTGTCGAAGCACACGCCCTTGCCGACGAAGGCCACCGGCTGGGCGTCCTTGTCTTTGGCGCCCTTCCACTGGATCACCACCAGCTTGCTCTCGCGGCGGCTGCCCTGGCCGACGCCGAGCAG
>DASQSO010000229.1:0-3272 GCA_035642335.1 Caulobacteraceae bacterium | reverse complement strand
CTGGTCGACCGATGCCATTCCGTTCACCTCGATCAGCTTCCCCTGCGCCCGGTAGTGCGGCAGCAGCGGCGCGGTCTGGGCGTTGTAGGCGGCCAGGCGCACCTTGAAGGAGTCGGGATTGTCGTCCGCCCTGCCCTCCTGGGCGAAGCGTTTGACGATGCGCGCCACCAGGGCCTCGTCATCGACGCGCAGGCGCAGGACCACGTCGATGCGCGCGTGCCGGTGCTGCAGCATGTCGTCCAGCGCCTCGGCCTGGGCCACAGTGCGGGGAAAGCCGTCGAAGATGGCGCCGCCGGCCGCGTCCGCCGCCGGCAGGGCTTCCTCGATCAGGGCGATGACGATGGCGTCGGGCACTAGGTCGCCGCGCTCCATGATGTCGGAGACCTCCAGGCCGAGCGGAGAGCCGGAGACGATGGCCGCGCGGAGCATGTCGCCGGTGGAGAACTGGACCATGCCGCGGGTCTCGACCAGCCGCTTGGCCTGCGTGCCCTTACCCGCCGCCGGCGGCCCAAAGAGAATGAGATTCATCAACCCCCCTAAGGATTGCGAGCCGCGTCCTTTCGCCGACTAACGCTTGCCGCCGCGCAGCTTCGATTTACGGATCAGTCCTTCGTATTGGTGCGCCAGCAGATGCGACTGGATTTGCGCCACCGTGTCCATGGTCACCGTCACCACGATCAGCACCGAGGTGCCGCCGAAATAGTTGGTGCCTGGATTGTTGGCGGTAAGAAATTCCGGCAACAGACAGACCGCGGTGAGGTAGGCGGCGCCGAGCACCGTGATCCGGGTCAGCACATAGTCGATATATTCCGCCGTCCGCTTGCCCGGCCGGATGCCCGGCAGATTGCCGCCGTACTTGCGCAGGTTGTCGGCCGTCTCGTCCGGATTGAAGGTGATGGAGGTGTAGAAGAAGCAGAAGAAGACGATCAGCAGCGCATAAAGCACCATGAACACCGGCTGCCCGTGCTGGAGTTGGCCCTGCAGCCAGCTGACCGGCCCCTGCATCACCAGCGGAAACTTCGTTACCGGAACAAAGTTCAGGATCGAGGCCGGCATCAGGAGCAGGCTGGAGGCGAAGATCGGCGGGATGACGCCCGAGGTGTTGATCTTCAGCGGCAGGAACGAGCTTTCGCCGCCGAACATGCGGTTGCCCATCTGTCGCTTGGGATAGAGCACCAGAAGCCGGCGCTGCGACCGCTCGATAAAGACCACGAAGACGATCACCGCGACCACGGAGGCGGCGATGGCCAGCAGCAGCACCGGCGAGATGTTCCCGGCCCTGGCCGACTGCAGGAGTTGACCGGCGGCAGGGACCACCCTGGCCACGATGCCGGCCATGATGATCAGCGAGACGCCGTTGCCGACCCCCCGCGCGGTGATCTGCTCGCCAAGCCACATCAAAAAGAGCGTGCCGGTGGTGAGCGTGGTGACCGTGGTGATGATGAAGAAGATGCCGGGGGTGTCGACGATGCCCTGGCTGTTGGAGAGGCCCACGGCGATGCCGAAGGATTGGAAGATGGCCAGCAGCACCGTCAGGTAACGGGTGTACTGATTCATCTGCTTGCGCCCGGCCTCGCCGCCTTCCTTGCGCAGCTTTTCCCAGGGCGGATACACCGTGCCCAGGATCTGCACGATGATCGAGGCTGAGATGTACGGCATCACGTTCAGCGAGAAGATGGCCATGCGGGCGACCGCGCCGCCGGAGAACATGTCGAACATGCCAAGGATGCCCTTGGACTGGCCCTCGAACGCTTTCGCGAAGGCGGTCATGTCGACGCCGGGAATGGCGATATAGGTGCCCAGTCGATAGACGACGAGCGCGAACAGGGTGAACCAAAGCCGCTTATGCAACTCCGTGGCCTTCTGGAAGGCCTCGAAGTTCATGTTGGCGGCAAGCTGTTCTGCGGCTGAAGCCATGGCGTGCTCTAAACTAGACCGGACTCACACATAGGTGACGCCCCAAAAGATAGCGAGCCGTCGTTTCGCTCAAGCTTCGGCCGCGGCGACCGGACGCACGGGGCGCGTCTCGGTAATCTCCCCGCCAGCCTTCTCGATCGCCGTCTTGGCCGAGGCCGAGGCTGAATGGACGGTGATGGCGAGCTTCGCCGTCAGCTCGCCCTCGCCGAGCAGCCGCACGCCGTCGCGGGCGCGGCGGATGACGCCGGCGGCCTTCAAGGCCTCGGCGTCCACCGGCTTGGCCGCATCCAGCTTGCCGGCGGCGATCGCGTCGGCGATGCGCCAGAGGTTCACCTCGACCAGCTTCTTGGCGAACGGGTTGTTGAAGCCGCGTTTGGGCATGCGCATGTGCAGCGGCATCTGGCCACCCTCGAAGCCGTTCAGGGCGACACCCGAGCGGGACTTCTGGCCCTTGACGCCGCGGCCGGCGGTCTTGCCCTTGCCGGAGCCGGGGCCGCGGCCAACCCGCATGCGCTTGGTATGCGCGCCGGGATTGTCTCTGATCTCGTTAAGTTTGGTCATGGGGTCAGCCCTCTTCCACGCGCACCATATGGGCGACCTTGGCGATCATGCCGCGGACGGACGGGGTGTCGACCAGCGTCGAGACGCGGCCGACGCGGTTCAGGCCCAGGCCGACAAGCGTGGCGCGCTGGTCGCTCTTGCGTCGGATCGGGCTCGCCGTCTGACGGACGGTGACGGTCTTGGAATCGGCCATAAGTCTGGTCCCCTAGCCTTCCGCGGCCGCCGCATCGGCGCCGTCGGCGCGGCGGCCCAGGATGTCTGAGGCTTTCTTGCCGCGCTTGGAGGCGACCTGCCGCGGCGAAGCCTGTTGACTCAGCGCATCAAAAGTGGCGCGGATCATGTTGTAAGGATTGGAAGAACCTATAGACTTGGCGACCACGTCTTGCACGCCAAGCGTCTCCAGCACCGCGCGCATCGGGCCGCCGGCGATGACGCCGGTGCCCGGAGGCGCCGAACGCAGCATCACCTTGCCGGCGCCGTGGCGGCCGGCGCCGTCATGATGCAGGGTGCGGCTCTCGCGCAATGGCACGCGGACCATCGACTTCTTGGCCTCTTCGGTCGCCTTGCGGATGGCTTCCGGCACTTCGCGCGCCTTGCCGTGACCAAAGCCGACGCGGCCCTTCTGGTCGCCGACGACCATGAGGGCGGCGAAGGAGAACCTGCGCCCGCCCTTCACCGTCGCCGCGACGCGGTTGATGTGCACCAGCTTCTCGACGATGTCGCTGTCGGCGCGCTCTTCGTTGTTGTTGCGCCGGTCCCTGCGATCGCCGCCGCCGCGCTGTTGGTCGCCTCTG
>DASQSO010000228.1:0-6181 GCA_035642335.1 Caulobacteraceae bacterium | reverse complement strand
GCTCCCTAAAACGCTTGTTTGATTTGTGGCGCGCACCCTGCCCTTGGGCTTAGGGGAAGGTCAAGGCGGAAGGGGTCGCGCGGAGTGGGTTGTTCAGGCTAGACAGGGGTCATGGCCGAGGGCGACGCCAAACCCGCATCGACCGCCGCCGCGGCCACCCGCTTCGGCGAGGGCTTCCTGCGCGACATCTGGTATTTCGCCGCGCTGGCCAGCGATCTGAAGCCCGGTCGGCTGCAACGCTACGAGATTCTCGGCGAGCCGATCCTGCTCAGCCGCACACGAGCCGGCCAGGTCTACGCCCTGCGCGATGTCTGCCCGCACCGCGCCGCGCCGCTGTCGGCCGGCCGGCTGATCAAGGGCGATGACGGCGCCGAGCTGGTCGAATGCCCCTATCACGGCTGGCGCTACCGCACCGACGGCGCCTGCGCGGCCATCCCCTCGCTGGTGGACAGCCAGGAGATGGATATCGGCCGCATCCGCGTGCGCGCCTACCCCGTGGCCGAGAGCCAGGGTCTGATCTTCGTATGGATGGGAACGAGCGCGGTTTCCGAACCCGACCAGCCCCCTCCGGTCTTCCCCGGCGTGGTCGGCGGCGCACCGAAACTGGTCGACCGCATGCTGTTCGACGCCCATATCGACCACGCCGTGGTCGGGCTGATGGACCCGACCCACGGACCTTATGTGCACCAGAACTGGTGGTGGCGCTCGACATCCTCCCAGCACGACAAGGCCAAGGCCTTCGAGCCGCGCGAGGCCGGTTTCGCCATGGCCAGGCACGCGCCGTCCAGCAACTCCTACGCCTATCGCCTCCTGGGCGGGGCGCCTGAGACCGAGATCGTCTTTCGCCTGCCCGGCCTGCGCTGGGAGCACATTCAGGTGGGCCGCCGCCAGGTGCTGGCCCTGACCTGCCTGACGCCGGTGGACGCGGCCCACACCCGCATCACCCAGATCATGTGGTCCGATCACCCCGCCTTCACGCTGCTCAAGCCGTTCATCGCCGGCGGCGCGCGCAAGTTCCTGCGCCAGGACGCGGCCATGGTCGACTTGCAGAACCAGGGCCTGGCCTACGACCCCACTCTGCTCTGGATCGACGACGCCGACGCCCAGGCCAAGTGGTATCAGGCCCTGAAGCGCGAATGGGCAGCGAGTCGGGCGGCCGGACGGCCGTTCCAGAACCCCGTCAAGGCGACGGTGCTGAAGTGGAGAAGCTGAACCCAGGCCTCGCACCGCCGTGCGCATAATCGGTGGACGATATCGCGGGCGGGCTCTGGCCGCGCCGCCGGGACTGGCCACGCGGCCGACCTCGGACCGGGCGCGGCAGGCGGTGTTCAACCTGCTGGAGCACGCCGCCTGGTCAACGGGATTGCAAGGCGCGCGGGTGATCGACCTGTTCGCCGGATCGGGCGCCTTGGGACTGGAGGCCCTGTCGCGCGGCGCGGACTTCTGCCTGTTCGTCGAGACGGACGCCGTGGCGCGGGGCGCGATCCGCGACAATCTCGAAGCCCTGGCGCCCGACGGCGCACTGTTCGGCCGCAGCCGCGTCCACCGGCGCGACGCCACCGACCTGGGACCAAAACCCGCCGGCGATGGCGCCGCCTTCGACCTGGCCTTCCTCGATCCGCCCTACGCCAAGGGCCTCGGCGAACGGGCGCTCGCCTCCCTCGCCGCGGACGGCTGGCTTACGGACGGCGCGATCTGCGTCTTCGAGCGCGGCGCCGAGGAGCCCGATCCGGCGGCGCCGGGGTTCGAGACCGTGGACACTCGCGGCTATGGGGCGGCCCGCGTGCACGTGCTGCGGTACTCACCAGCCGCGACCTGAGACACGGTTGTCGCCCCGGCTGCGCAGGCAGACCAGACCCTCGCGCGTGATGCGATAGGGACCGCCGCCCTGGCTCATGATCAGCCGACGGCGTTTCAGCGCCTTGAAGACGGCCAGGCTGCAGTCCGGCAGCACAAAGCCGGTATGGGTGAGGCAGTGGGCGGCGACAGCTGCGCCGGCCTCGTCGCGTTCGAGCACGACGCGTCCGCCCTGGGCGAGGGCGTGCAGCGTCCGTTGCTGCGGTTTGGAGATGTTCACGGGGAGACGTCCGAAAGGCGTGGCCGACTGCGCCTCGAGCGCGCGGCTACGAGGCGGGCGAACTCAGACCTTGCTTGCAAACGCCGGGGCGAAGGCCCCAAGCGCCGGCTGCCAAGGCCTCAGGCCTTGCGGACAGTCTCTGACATCAAGCCTCCGGAAGCGAAGCGTCCCAAGCGCAATAGCCGCGGACGCCCGCCACGTCCAGGGCCGGCCTTAGGTCAGGCGGGCGCGGATCAGGTGGCCGCCCTTGCGATCGGGCGCGCCGGCGGGGGCGCCGAAATAGAGGATGGAGACCTGGGCGGGGTCCAGATCCTCGATCTCGCCGAAGCCGAGCGCGCGCAGGCGCGGGTGCAGGGCCTGCGGCGTAAAATAGGTCAGCCAGGGCTCGCCGAGCGCCTCGACGCGCGCGGCGCGCCGCTGGTGCGCCGCCGCGTCGCCGACCGGCCTGGCCTCGGGCGGGTCGCTATAGGTGAAGACCACCTCGCTGCCCGCGGCCAGGCCGGCGATGAAGCCGAGGGTCGCGAACACCGCCGCCTCGGTCAGGTAGGTGACCACGCCGAGCCAGGTGAAGATGGCCGGCGCGGCGGGGTCGAATCCGGCCGCGGCCAGACCCTCGGCCAGGCTGACATGCTCGAAGTCCACCGGCGCGAACCGCATCGACTCCGGCTGGGCTATGCCCGCCTCCGTCAGCCGCTCACGCTTCCAGCCTTGCGTCGCCGGATGGTCGACCTCGAAGACGCGAAGGTCCGCATGCGGATTGCGATAGGCGAAGGTGTCGAGGCCGGCGCCCAGCACGACCAGCTGGCGCACGCCGCGCCCGAAGGCCGCCTCGACCGCGCTCTCGGCGAAGCGGGCGCGGGCGGCTATGAACAGCCGCATGCCGCGGCGCCCGGGGTTCGCGGCGGCTTCGGCCTCTAGGGTCCCCGGACTTTCACCCAGGATGCGGACGGCCAGCGGATCGTGAAAGATACGCCCCTGCTCAAGCAACTGGTGTGCGGCGCGATGAGCGGCGGCGCGCTGGGCGGTTCGGCTGGGCTGTCCGATCTGCATGGGCGAAGCTTAAGGCGGCCGCGTACCGTTGAAAAGAACAAAGTAGAAACACAGGATCGATTCACGGACGCTCACCGGCGTCCGAACAGGCGCTCGATATCCGCCAGCTTCAATTCCACATAGGTCGGGCGGCCATGGTTGCATTGGCCGGAATGGGGCGTCGCCTCCATCTGCCGCAAAAGGGCGTTCATCTCCGCCGCGGTCAGCCGCCGTCCCGCCCGCACCGAGCCGTGGCAGGCCATGGTCGAGCAGACCGCCTGCAGCCGCTCCGCCAGGGCCAGGGGGGCGCCGTTCTCGGCCAGGTCGTCGGCGATGTCGCGCACCAGGCCGGCGGCGTCGGTCTCGCCCAGCAGCGCCGGCGTCTCGCGGACCAGGACAGCGCCCGGGCCGAAGGGCTCGATGACCAGGCCAAGCCTGGCCAGGTCGTCGGCATAGCGGCCGACACGCTCGGCCTCCGCCGGCTCCAACTCGACCACCTCGGGCATCAGCAGGGTCTGGCGCACGGCGCCGCCGGCCTCCAGCTCGGCCTTCATCCGCTCATAGACCAGCCGTTCGTGGGCGGCGTGCTGATCGACGATAACGATGCCGTCGCTGGTCTGGGCGACCACATAGGTCTCGTGCACCTGGGCGCGGGCGGCGCCGAGGGGGTAGGTGGTGGGATCGATGACCGCGGCGCCGGGCGCCGTCTCGGGGTCGAGTTCGGCCCGCCCCGAAGGCTCGGACATGCCGGCGAAGGCGGGGGCCGCGGGGGCGGCGGCTTGCGACGTCCAGCCGCCGGCGCTCCAGGCGGAAAAGCCGCGCGGCGAGGGTCCGCCCGGGCGAAACCCGCCCAGCGCGGCCGTGGCCACCGTGGTCGAGGCGCGGTGGCCGGCGCCGGCGAGCGCGTGACGTAGCGCCCCGATGATCAGGCCGCGCACCAGGGCCGGGTCGCGAAAGCGCACCTCCGCCTTGGCCGGATGCACGTTGATGTCCACCAGCTCCGATTCGAGATCGACATAGAGGGCCGCCGTCGGATGCCGGTCGCGGGCGAGAAAGTCGGCATAGGCCGCGCGAAGCGCGCCAGCTAGCAGCCGGTCGCGAACGGGGCGGCCATTGACGAACAGGTACTGGTGCGCCGCATTGCCGCGGGAATAGGTGGGCAGGCAGGCATAGCCGCTGAGCGCCACGCCTTCGCGCACCTGGTCGAGCTGCAAGGCGTTGACCTCGAAATCCGCGCCGAGCACGGCGGCCAGGCGCTTCAGCCGCCCTTCCGGACCCCTGCTCTCCGGCGCCAGCCGCAGGGTGCGCCGCCCGTCGATATCCAGGCTGAAACCGACCGCCTCATGCGCCATGGCCTGGCGCTTGACTTCCTCGGCGATGGCCATGGCCTCTGCCCGCTCGGACTTCATGAACTTGAGCCGGGCCGGAGTCGCATAGAACAGATCGCGCACCTCGACCCGCGCTCCGTGGTCACCGGCGAAGGCCGCCGGCCGCACCGGCTCCAGCGCCCCGGCCGCGGTGGAGAGCGAGAAGGAGTCAAGCGTTCCCTTCGCCCGCGCGGTCAGGGTCAGTCGCGCCACCGAACCGATCGACGGCAGGGCCTCGCCGCGAAACCCCAGTGTGGCGATGCGCAACAGGTCAAAACCGCCCTGGGCGTCGGGGCTGAGCTTGGAGGTGGCGTGGCGCTCCAGCGCCAGCGGCAGCTCTTCCGCCGTCAGCCCCTGGCCGTCGTCGACCACCAGGATGCGCGAGAGCCCGCCGCCATCGGCCTGCACCTCGACCCTCGCCGCGCCGGCGTCGACGGCGTTCTCCACCAGCTCCTTGACGGCGCTCGCCGGCCGCTCGACCACCTCGCCGGCGGCGATGCGGTTGACGGTCTCCGGCGGCAGGCGGCGGATGGGCATGGGCGCAGTCTAACCGATTCCGCGCCTTCGTCTCAGAGGGTCAGGTTTTAGCCAAGGAACGGCGCGACCGAGGTTGCAACGGCGCCTGCGAGCCGCCACCTTGCGCCCATGCTATTCTCAAACCAACGCACCGCGCGGGGCGCGTCCGTTCTTGCCCTCGCCGCCGCGGTGCTGGCCGCCGCCCTTCCCGCAAAATCCGCGCCCGCCTGGTGGCACTTCACCTCCGGCCGCTCCGAGGTCTGGCTCATCGGTGCGCCCAACCTCGCGCCGAAGAACTTCGGCTGGGACAGCCGCGTCGCCGAGGAGAGGCTGAAGGGCGCCAGCGTGCTCATCATCGAGCCGCAGGCCAAGGGCAATCCGTTCGCGCTCGCCGGCGACCTGTTCGGCGCCGCCCGCGGTCTGCGCTCCGATACGCCGCTGGAGCCCAGCCTGCCGCCGCCGCTGCGGCAGCATTTCCAGACGATCCGCACCAGCATCGGCCAGGGGCCCGGCAAATACTCACGCTGGAAGGCGTCGGCCGCCGGCGTGATCTTGACCAACGACTTTCTCAAGGCCCAGGGTCTGGAGACCGGCCAGACCATCAAGGACGTGCGCCGGTTGGCGCGCGGCGCCGGCGTCCAGGAACTGCCGTCGGGCTTCTATGAAGGCATACCGATCATCGCCGCGGCCGAGCAGCTGAACAGCGCCGGCCAGCAGGCCTGCCTCGGCGCCTCGCTGCACGATATCGACCAGGCCCCGGCGCGCCTGCGCATGGCGCAGGACTGGTCACGCGGCGTCATCCACCCCAACCCGACCGATCCTGCCGATCAGGCCTGCTTCAATGCCATGCCGCAGCTGCAGAGTCTCAATGACCGGCTGATCAGTTCGGAAGCCCAGGCCGTTGTCGACGCTCTGAAGCGCCCGGGCCGTTCCGTCGCTGTCTTCGACCTGGGCGCCACCGTCATGCCCGACGGCGTACTGGACAAGATCCGAGCCCATGGCGTGGCCGTACCGGCGCCGGCGCCTTAGGGACGATCAAAACCGAGAGCGGGCGGATTGGCGTTCCTTCTCCTTCAGAGGGGGAAGGAAGCGCTTTTACAGCCCTGGCAGCTTGATGTGATTGTCTTTTGGGGCTGTGCGGGCGATCACGATGGGCTTGTTGCCGGTCAGCTTCTGGATGCGCTGGGTTTCC
>DASQSO010000227.1:0-12403 GCA_035642335.1 Caulobacteraceae bacterium | reverse complement strand
ACCGGCTCATCCGCGCCGCCCTGGGCGGCCATCATGCCGCCCTCGGCCTGCAACAGCGGATCGAACCCGGGCAGCGTCATGCGCTCGCCCCGGTCGCCATAGGCGTTGATCGAGCAGGAGACGATGCGCGGGTTGATGGCCCTCAGCGCCGCGTAGTCGATGCCCAGCCGGCGCCGGACGCCGTAGCGATAGTTGTCCAGCACCACGTCGGCCTGGCGCGCCAGGTCGTGGAACAGCGCCACGGCCGCGGGCTGTTTCAGGTCTAAGCCGAGGCCGCGCTTGCCGCGATTATAGGCCAAAAAGCCGCCGCCATCGCTGCGGAACGGGTCGCCGTCCATCGGCTCGACCTTGATCACATCGGCGCCCAGATTGGCCAGCACACCGCCGGCATGGGCGCCGGCGATGACGGTGCCGAGGTCCAGCACCCGGATGCCATGCAGCGGCGCCTCGCCGTCGTGGCTTTTCGTCGAGCGATTAGCCATAGGGCGGGGCGCCCATTGCGGCAGATCGGCCCGCCGCGCCAGGCGCCGCACGGAGCCCGGGCTTTCGGAGAGCCTGGCTGGGGTATCGGGCATGGCGATGGCGCCGAGCTTGGGATGGTCGAACCTCTTGCGCAAGGCTCCCTGTTCGACCGTCGGGCCGGCGAACCAGGCCTCGCGCGGCCCGACCGGCGCGCACGGCACGCCGGCGGCCTTCAGAATGGCCAGCCACTCGTCGCGCGGCTTTTGCTTGAAGACGCCCATCAGGGTCTCGCGCGCCATGGGCGGGTCGGCGGCCAGTTCGGCCCAGGACTCGTGCAGCTCCAGCGCCTCGATCGCCTTGATGTAGAAGTTGGCGAACAGGGCGCCGAGGAAGAGCCAGCCCCCGTCGCCGCACTGATAGAGGCGATAGCTGGGCAGGGCGCCGAGCGGGGCGCCGCGCGGCAGAGGCGGGGCGTCCACCACCCGCACCGCGCCGGTCACCTCGGAAACCCCGTGCAGGCCGCTGACCGTCACCGCCTGGCCAAGACCGCCGCGCGAGCGCTCCAGCAGGGCCGCGCCCATGGCCGCGGCGCCCATCACCGCCTGGCCGTACCAGACCAGCGGCAGGATCAGGTGGATCGGCTGGTCGTTGTAGGCGCCTTGCCGGAAGGCGACGCCGCTGAGCGCGGTGAGCAGGCTGTGGTGCGGCTCAAGCTGGCTCCAGACGCCGCTGGTTCCGTAAGGCGGCATCCAGACGTGGATCAGCGACGGGTGGGCCGCGGTGAGCGTCGCGGCATCAAGGCCCAGGCGTTCGAGCCGCCCCGGCGCGTGGTCGAACACGGCCACGTCGGCCAGCGCGACCAGCGCCTTGGCGCGGGCCAAGTCTTCCGCCCGCTCCAGATCGAGGGTCGCGACGTCCTTGTTGCGGTTGAACGTCTGATAGCCCGGATGGTCCTTCCAGCGGTCGCCCTCGGGCGGCTCGATCTTGACCACCTCGGCCGCGAAATCGCCCATCAACATGGCGGCCATCGGCCCGACCAGGCCCTGGCTGAAATCAAGAATGCGGACGTCCCTATACGCGGACAAAAGGCTATCTCCCCGAAGGCCGGCCTTTCAGGCGCCGGCTCTCTCTGCAAAAAGGGAGCGAGCCCTTCGGGAAAAGACTATCGCGGCCCTGGGGCGAGGTGAAGGCGTTCGATCGCCAGGGCCTAGGCGCCCCCGACGGACACGACTTGGAGGGCAAGCCAGATTTCGTTCACCGCGGGAGAACTCGTCACCGAGACGTTGAGGTACGACGATGGTCGGCGGGTCACGGCGTACCTTCCGCACGATCCGCCGGAGGCCTTGGTGTTCGCCGGTGATGGTCAGCTGATCCCGCGGTGGGGCGAATTCGTCGCGGCCGCCGGCGGACCCCGCACGATGATCGTCGGTGTGCACCGCCTGGCGGATGAGACGCCGCGGCTCCACGAGTATTCGCCCGGCTTCGATCCGGAACGGTTCGCGGCCCACGAGAGGTTCTTCGTCGACGACGTCCGCGAATGGACGCGGTCACGTTTCGGCGTCGCCCTGCCCGCGGAACGCACCGCGGTGTTCGGGGTCTCGGCAAGTGGAGAGCTGGCGCTGGCCATGGGGCTTCGGCATCCGGATATTTACGGCGCGCTATTCTGCGCTTCGCCAGGCGCCGGATACCGACCGCCCGGCGTGATGCCGAGCCCGCTCCCGCGGGCGTACCTCGTAGCCGGAACTCAAGAGCCCTTCTTTCTCGACAACGCGACCCGCTGGGCGAACGCGCTGCACGACGCCGGGGCTGACGTCGTGATGAGGGAACGTGACGGATCGCACGGCGGCGCGTTCTGGCGAACCGAACTCCCGCTGATGGTGGCCTGGGCGTTCAGTCGATGAAAACATAGAATTTGCGCGACCTTGGTCGGCCTACGAATACACGGTCAAGACCGCCTCTAGACCAGCGCGCCGTGGCAGTGTTTGTACTTCTTGCCGGAGCCGCAGGGGCAGGGCGCGTTGCGGCTGGTGCGCTCCCACTGGCCGGGCAGGGCTGAGGTCGGCAGGGCCTGCCGTTGCTGTGCGGGGACCGCGCCCATGGCCGTGGCCGAGGCCAGGGCCAGTTCGCGCTCGTTCTGGCCGGTCATCGGGTCCATGTGCACCTCGACCAGGCCGCCGGTCGGCGCCGGCGGCAGGGGCGGCGGTTCCTCGAAGCGGAATTCCACCGTCATCAGCCAGCGGGTGACGTTCTGGCGCAGGTCGGCCAGCAGTTTCTCGAACAGCGTAAAGGCCTCGGTCTTGTACTCGTTCAGCGGGTCGCGCTGGCCGTAGCCACGCAGGCCGATGACGTTGCGCAAGTGGTCGAGATGCATCAGGTGCTCGCGCCACTGCACGTCGATCATCTGCAGCAGGAAGTTCTTTTCGATCGAGCGCGACTGTTCATGGCCGATCAACTGTTCGCGCTCGGCCGCGCGCGCGTCGGCGGCGGCCAGCACGCGCCCGGCGACGTCGTCGCTGGAAATGCCGTCTTCCTCAGCCCACCGGTCGAAGGGCAGGTCGAGGCCGAAGGTGTGCTTCACCCGCTCGGTCAGGCCTTCGACGTCCCACTGCTCGGCATAGGTCTTCGGCGGCATGTGACGGGCGATCAGGTCGTCGACGGCGTCGTGGCGCATCTCGACAACGACGTCGGACATGTCGTCACCTTCAAGGAACTCCTGACGCTGTTCGAACACCGCCTTGCGCTGGTCGTTGACCACGTCGTCATATTTCAGGAGGTTCTTGCGGATCTCGTAGTTGCGTTCCTCGACCTTGCGCTGGGCGGTGGCGATGGCGCCGTTCAGCCAGCGGTGGGTGATGGCCTCGCCCTCCTGCACGCCGAAGGTTCGCATGATCGAATCCAGCCGGTCGCCGGCGAAGATGCGTAAGAGATCGTCCTCGCAGGACAGGAAGAACTTCGAGACGCCCGGGTCGCCCTGGCGGCCGGTGCGGCCGCGCAACTGGTTGTCGATGCGGCGGCTTTCGTGGCGTTCGGTGCCGAGCACATAGAGGCCGCCGGCGTCGATGGCCGTGGCCTTCTTCTCGGCGATCTCGGCCTCGATCTCGGCCTTCTTCTTCAGCGCGTCGGGGGGCAAGACCTCGATGCCAAGGCCGCGCTGTTCCATGCGCCAGCGTTCGACCCGCATGTCGATATTGCCGCCGAGCTGAATGTCGGTGCCGCGGCCGGCCATGTTGGTGGCGATGGTCACCGCGCCCGGAACGCCGGCCTCGGCGACGATGCCGGCTTCCTGCTCGTGATAGCGGGCGTTCAGAACCTGGTGCGGAATGCCGGTGCGGCCTTTACCGTTGTGCTCGAACTTATGTTTTTCGAGTAGGCCCGACAGCACCTCGGACTTCTCGATCGAGACCGTGCCGACCAGGATCGGCTGGCCGCGCACATAGCAGTCCTCGATCTGGGTCAGGATGGCGGCGTTCTTCTCGGCCTCGGTGCGATAGACCTCGTCGTCGTGGTCGGTGCGGCGCACCGGCCGGTTTGTCGGAATCTCGGAGACGTCCATCTTGTAGATGTCGCCGAACTCGTGCGCCTCGGTGGAGGCGGTGCCGGTCATGCCCGACAGCTTCCCGTAGAGGCGGAAATAGTTCTGAATGGTCACCGAGGCCAGGGTCTGGTTCTCGGGCTGGATAGTGGCGCCTTCCTTGGCCTCAATGGCCTGGTGCAGGCCCTCGGACAGCCGCCGGCCGGTCATCATGCGGCCGGTGAACTCGTCGATCAGGATCACCTCGTCGGCCTTGACGATATAGTCCCGGTCGCGCTGGTAGAGCTTGTTGGCGCGCAGCGCCTGGTTGACGTGGTGGACCAGCGAAATGTTGGCCGGGTCGTAGAGGCCGGCCGAATCGGGCGCCAGGTGGCCGCCCTGCTCGACCATCTCCTCGACGCGCTCCGAGCCGTACTCGGTCAGCATGGCCTGCTTCTGCTTCTCGTCGTGGTCGTAGGTGTCCGGATCCTCGATCAGTTCGCGGACCACCTTGTCCATGGTGCGGTAGAATTCCGAGCGGTCTTCGGTCGGCCCCGAAATGATCAGCGGCGTACGCGCCTCGTCGATCAGGATGGAGTCGACCTCGTCGACGATCGCGAAATTATGCCCGCGCTGGACCATCTCGCCGGCCGAATAGACCAGGTTGTCGCGCAGATAGTCGAAGCCGAATTCGTTGTTGGTGCCGTAGGTGATGTCGCTGTGATAAGCGCGCTGGCGCTCGCCCTGGCTGAGGCCGTTGACGATGACGCCGACGCTCATGCCGAGGAAGCGATAGATCTGGCCCATCCACTCGGCATCGCGGGTGGCGAGGTAGTCATTGACCGTCACCAGGTGCACGCCCTTGCCGCCGAGCGCGTTCAGATAGACCGGCAGGGTGGCGACCAGGGTCTTGCCCTCGCCGGTGCGCATTTCGGCGATGCCGCCGTTGTGCATCACCATGCCGCCGACCAGTTGCACGTCGTAGTGGCGCTGGCCGAGGGTGCGCTTGGAAGCCTCGCGCACGGCGGCGAAGGCCTCGACCAGCAGGTCTTCCAGGGTCTCGCCGGCGGCCAGACGGGCGCGAAAAGCTTCGGTCTTGCCGCGCAGTTCGTCGTCGGACAGGGCCTCGTATTCACGTTCGAGGGCATTGATGGACGCCACCTTGGCGCCCATCGCCTTGACCCTGCGATCATTTGACGAGCCGAACAGCTTTTTGGCGAGGCCGAGCATCTAGGGGTTCCGGATTACACTTCAGGCGGGGCGCCGGCCGCGCCAGGCCTTCGAAGAAAAAGCGCCAAGCCCGTTTGAATACCGCTCGTTATAGCCCGCGCGAGACTTAAGCAGCGACCCCTTCGCTGTCAACGCGGGCGGGCGAAACGCCGCGTCAGGCGCTGGCCGCGGCGCTCGGTCGCGCGGCCATCCTCTCGCGCCAGGCGGTGAGGTTTTTGTTGGCCGGATCCAGCGGCTGGCCGACCTGGGCGCCGAACTCGATGAAGCCGAACAAAAGGATGTCGGCCATGGAGATATTGTCGCCGACGACGAAATCGCGCCCTTCGATCAGGCCATCGAGCCAGGTCAGCCGTTCGGCGGCGATGGCCTTCAGGTCGTCGGCGGCCTGCGGAATACAGTGCACGCGGTTCTCGAAAAGGCGAAGACCGTTGGAGAAGCGGAAGCCGTTTGCCATCGGCTCGCAGATGTTGAGGTCGATCCGCCGCGTCCACATGCGCGTCTCGGCGCGCTCCTCGGGCGTGGTTCCGACCAGCGGCGGGCTCGGATGGGTCTCGTCGATATATTCGCAGATCGGGATGATCTCGCAGATCGCCTGGCCGCTGTCGAGCTCGAGCACCGGCAGCTGGCCGGCGGGGTTCTTGGCCAGGTGGGGCTCCTTGCGGTTCTCGCCGCCCATCAGGTCGACCTCGACGCGCGGGATATCCAGGCCTTTTTCGGCGATGAACATTTTCACCACCCGCGGGTTGGGTCCCATCGAGTTATAGAATCTCATCCCTGTCCCTCCGTGGTTTTGTCTAGGCGCGCCGGTTGCTCAGGCGTATGGCGCGCCTTCGCGGCCAAGTGAAGCTCAATCTGATGGACGCAGCGTCAGGCAAGACCGGAAATTCGCCGGTGCGGTGGGCGGCGGCCGCGTTCGGCTGCCTGCTTGTGCTGGCGGCCTGCAACCGGCAGGCGGAACCGAGCCGGCCGCCGCAACCCGGCGACACGGCGGTGGCGACGGTGGACGGCCAGACCGTCTGGGCCTCCGATGTCAGGCGCGAGGCCGCGGCGCAAGGCCTGATCGGCGAGGGCGGCCCACTGGACGCCTCGTCGCAGACCTTCCACCAGGCCCTGGACCAGGTGATCGACCAGAAGCTGCTGGCGGCGGAGGCGACCAGGCGGAAGCTGGGAGACGATCCGGAGGCAAAACGCCGGCTGGCGGCGACGCGCGAGCGGATCCTTGGCGAAATGCTGGTCGAGAGTCTGGTCGAAAAGACGGTCAGCGAAAGCTCCATCCGCGGCCTTTATGACGAGGAGCTGAACCTGTCCAAGCGGGCCGACGAGTTCCACGCCCGACAGATCGTGCTGTCCAACCAGGCCGACGCGGCGGCGGTGAGGAAGCTGCTGGCCGCCGGCGGCTCGTTCGATACCCTGGCCATGCGGAAATCCATCGACGCCGCGACCCGCTTCAACGGCGGCGACCTCGGCTATTTCACCCTGGACGTGATGCCGCCAGCCTATGCCGGCGCCCTGGCCTCGGCCAAGACGGGCGACCTGATCGGGCCGTTCCAGACCGAGGCCGGCTGGGCGGTGCTGAAGGTCGAGGACCGCCGGCTGGAAACCCCGGTTTCGCTGGAGGCCGCCCGCCCGCAGATCGTCCGCTTCCTCACCTATAACGAGGTGCGCGATCTGCTCGAAGAGCTCAGGCAGCGCAGTCAGGTCAAGCTGCTGATCCCGCCGGCGCTCAGGTCGCCGTACGCCGCGCCGGCTTCCGCATCACCGCCCGCTCAGCTAACGAAAACGCCATGACCGACAAAACCGAACCGCCAAACGCCGCCAATCCCGCCGCCAAATCCACCGAGCGCGTCGGCCAGACTCTGGAGCGGGCGCTGGACCCTCTTGCCAGCGCGTTGAAACGAGCGACCGCCAAGCGGCCCGGAAAGCCATTCACGGTCGGCGCTCCCGGCGCGCGGATCTCGCCGCTGGCCGTGCCCTTTCCGGCCATTCCGCCGATTGACGGCGTTGAGATCGCCACGGCGCGCGGCGGTTTCTACAAGCAGGAGCGCGACGATCTTCTGCTGATGCGCTTCGCTAAGGGGACGGCCTGCGCCGGCGTCTTCACCCGCCACGGCGTCGGGTCGGCGCCGGTCGACTGGTGCAAGCACCAACTCGAGGTCTCCGGCGGCGAGGGCGTGTGCGCCCTGATCGTGAACGCCGGCTGCGCCAACGCCTTCACCGGCCGGCCCGGCGCGGACGCCGCCCGGCGCGTCGCTTCCAGCATCGCCAAGCGGCTGGACTGCCGCCAGCGCGACGTGATGATGGCCTCGACCGGGGTTATCGGGGTGGTGCTGGACGACGCCAAGATCACCCCGCGCGCGGCGGAGCTGGAAGCACGCCTGAATCCGGACGCCTGGCTGGACGCGGCCCGCGCCATCATGACCACCGACACCTTCGCCAAGGGATCCTATGCGACGGCGCGGATCGACGGGGTCCCGGTGCGCATCGCCGGCATCGCCAAGGGCTCGGGCATGATCGCTCCGGACATGGCCACCATGCTGGCCTTCTTGGCCACCGACGCGGCGATCTCGGCGGCGGCGCTGCAGACCCTGGTCTCGCTCTATACCCGCTCGACCTTCAACGCGGTGACGGTGGACGGCGACCGCTCGACCAACGACACCTGCCTTTTGTTCGCCACCGCCCAGGCCGGCAATCCGCGCGTCGGCCGCGCCGGCGACCGGCGGCTGGCGGACTTCCGTGAAAAGCTTGAAGGGGTGATGCTCGACCTCGCCCACCAGATGGTCCGCGACGGCGAGGGTGCGACCAAGTTTGTCAAGATCATCATCAATGGCGCCGAAAGCGCCGTCTCGGCCCGCAAGATCGCCCGGACTGTGGCGGAATCGCCGCTGGTGAAGACCGCCTTCGCCGGCGAGGACGCCAACTGGGGCCGCATCGTCATGGCCGTCGGTCGTGCTGACGAGCCGGTGAACCGCGACCGGATGAGCGTGCGGTTCGGCGATCTGGCAGCCGCCCAGGACGGGGTGGTCTCGGCTTCTTACGACGAGGCCAGGATGAGCGTCTACATGAAGAAGCCCGAACTGGAGATCAGCGTGGATGTCGGCGTCGGGCGCGCCTCGGCGGTGATCTGGACCTGCGATCTGACCAAACGCTACGTTGAAATCAACGGCGACTACCGCTCGTGAGGCGGCGATGACCGAGATTCTGCTGGTCGCCGCGGCCGCCCTTGTCGACGTCGACGGCCGGGTTCTTCTTTGCAAAAGGCCGCGTGATAAACATCTGGCAGGCACGTGGGAGTTTCCGGGCGGTAAGGTTGAGAAGGGGGAAACGCCCGAAGCCTGCTTGATACGGGAGCTGCACGAGGAACTCTGTATTAACGTCGTTCAAGCCTGTCTCGCACCCTTCGCGTTTACCAGTCACGGTTACGAGTCGTTTCACCTGCTCATGCCACTTTACCTGTGCCGACGATGGGGTGGCGTGGTCCGCGCCAAGGAACACGAGGCGATCGCATGGGTGAAGCCCAACCGAATGGCGGACTATCCGATGCCGCCGGCCGACGCGCCCCTGGTCGCGTGGCTGCGCGATTTGCTCTGAGGTTCGCGGGCGACCAATCCGGCGCCGCCGCGACCGAGTACGGCCCGATCTGAAAATGACGTGATGGCGCCCTGGCGACACTGAGGGGCGAACATATCACCCAGCCAATTCTGGCCAGGAAGCGGGCTTCGCTCGCGCCCTAACCCCTCGGCGCCCACCCCGTCAGGGTGACGATGTCGAAGGTCGCTGGCAGGCGGCCGTCCGGTTCGGCGAAGCGTTCGGCGTAGATTTCGAAGGCGCGGGCCAGCACCGCGCGAGTCAACTTCGGCCCGTCGCGATCGGCGAAGGCGGCCGTCTCGCCCATGGCCCTGAGTTCTCCGAGCAGCTTCAGCGGATGCGCATAGCGCGCCGCCACCCGGTCGACGTCGGCCACGGGCAGGACGAAGCCGGCCCGCTGCAGCAGGTTCACCGCGTCGTATCCGTCCAGAAACGGCGAGATTCGAGCCGCCGCGCCGCCCAGAACCTCAAGCTCGGCCTGGGTGAGGGCGGCGCGGAGTTCGTTCAGAGTCTCGCCGCCCAGCACCGCGCCGAGGAAGAGGCCGTCGGGCTTCAGGGCGCGGCGAATCTGGATCAGCGCGCCCGGCAGGTCGTTGACCCAGTGCAGGACGAGGCTGGAGACCAGCAGATCGAGGCTGGCGTCGGCGAACGGCAGGCGCTCCTCGTCCAGTTGCACACGCGGGCCCGGGTGCGAGCGCAGCATGGCGGCCGACAGATCCGCCTCGATCACGAGGCTGATCCGGGGTCGCGCGGCGCTTGTCGCCAGCGCCGCGGCGAAGCTCCCGTCCCGCGCGCCCAGGTCGACGCAGACGGGGAAGTCGCGCACTATGGCTTCCAGGCGTTCGACCAGGTCGGCGGCGGCTCGGGCCTTCAGGAAGTTCGCGGCCTCGAACCGCGGCGCGGCGCGGTCGAGGCGGCGGCGATGCAGGGCGCGGTCGAACAGGCGGGGTGGGGCGGCCATGAACCTGGACCATGACGGCAACCGGAGCCCATGGAAACCGGGACCGGGCGCGCGCGCGGCGGCACGCGGCCTTCTGGATCTGATCTTCCCGCCGCAAACCCTTGACCAGACGGTGCGCGCCCAGTCGAGCGGCTTGTCGGCCGAGGCCTGGACCAAGGTCGCCTTCATCGCCGAGCCTCTATGCGACGGCTGCGGCGCGCCGTTCGAATACGCCGCCGCCGACCGCTGCGCCGCCTGCCTGGCCAGGCCCAGGGCCTTTGCGCGCGCCAGAGCCGCGGTGCTCTACGACGACGCCTCGCGCGGCCTGATCCTGCAGTTCAAGCATGCCGACCGCACCGACTTGGCGCGGCTGCTCTCAGGCTGGGTCAGCCGCGCGGCCGACGATCTGCTCGCCGAGGCGGACGCGATCGCGCCAGTGCCGCTGCATCGCTCTCGGCTGCTGGCGCGGCGTTACAACCAGGCCGCGGAGCTGGCGCGACCCTTGGCCCGGCGGCACGGTCTGGTCTTCCTGCCCGATGTGCTGGTGCGATCGAAACGCACCGAGAGCCAGGCCGGCAAGTCCGGCTCGGGCCGCCGTCGAAATGTCGCCGGCGCCTTCACCGTGCCGGCGGCGCGGCGGCGGCGCATCGAGGGCCGGCGCATCCTTTTGATCGACGACGTATTGACCACCGGCGCGACGGCCGAGGCGTGCGCGCGGGCTCTGCTCGCCGCCGGCGCCAGCGCGGTCGATGTGGCGGTGGTGGCCAGGGTGCGCGAAGCGGCAAGTCTCGCTATATGAAGGCCATGCCAAGGATCACCATCTACACCAAGCCCTTCTGCCCCTATTGCAGCCGCGCGCTCAGCCTGCTCGCCGCCAAGGGCGCCGAGGTCACCGAGATCGAGGCCGCGTTCGATCCGACCCTGCGCAAGCAGATGCTGGAGCGCTCGAACGGCAAGGCGACCTACCCGCAGATTTTCATCGGCGAGCGGCATGTGGGCGGCTGCGACGAGCTGATGGCGCTGGACCGCGCCGGCCAGCTCGATCCGCTGTTGAGCGCATGAGCAGCCTCACAGTCGCCCTGATCCAACTTCGCACCCCGGCCAGCCAGGCCGCGGCGTTCGCGCAGGTTGAACCGCTGGTCCGCAAGGCCGCCGCCGATGGCGCTGAATTCATCGCGACCCCCGAGGCGACCAACATCCTCGAGCGCGATCGCGCCAAGTTGTTCGCGGCGCTGAAGTCCGCCGAGACAGACCCGTGCGTCCGGGGCCTGATCGGCCTCGCCGCCGAACTGAAGGTCTGGATCCTGATCGGATCGGCCCTGGTCGAGCGCGAGGACGGCGGCGCCGCGAACCGGTCGATACTGGTCGATCCCAGCGGCAAGGTCATGGCGACCTACGACAAGATCCACATGTTCGACGTCGATCTGCCGACCGGCGAGCGGGCGCGGGAGTCGGAAGTCTATACGCCGGGCGCCGAGGCCGTGGTGGCCCGGACCCCGTTTGCGCCCGTCGGCCTGAGTGTCTGCTACGACATCCGCTTTCCCTACCTCTATCGGGCGCTGGCCAAGGCCGGCGCCGAGATCCTCGCCGTGCCCGCCGCGTTCACACGACCGACCGGCGAGGCGCACTGGGAGGTCCTGCTGCGCGCCCGGGCGATCGAGACCGGCGCCTTCGTGCTGGCGCCCGCGCAAGGCGGCCGCCACCAGGACGGCCGCGGCACCTGGGGCCGCTCGATGATCATCGGGCCCTGGGGTGAGGTGCTGGCCGCATCGGAGGGCGATGAGCCAGGCGTGATCGCGGCCACGCTCGACCTTGCCGCTTCGGCCAAGGCCAGGGCCTCGATCCCGTCGCTGGCCAACGAACGGGTCTTCAGCGGCCCCGCGCCGGCGGGCGAGCCCGCCTTCGCGGCGATTTCGGCCGCATCATGATCAAATACGCGTTGGTCTGCGCGCACGAGCATCCGTTCGAGGGTTGGTTCGGGTCATCGGCGGACTATGATGGCCAGAGCGCGCGGGGTCTGGTCGCCTGCCCGGTCTGCGGTGCGAACGAGGTGCGCAAGCAGATCATGGCGCCGGCGGTTTCCGGGACCAAGGCTCATGGTTCGGCGGTCGAGCCCGATCCGCGGATGCGCTCGATGATGATGGAGGCGATGCGCCGGGTGCGCAGTCACGTGACGGAAAACTTCGATTATGTCGGTGACCGTTTCGCCACCGAGGCCCGGGCCATCCACGAGGGCGCGTCGGAAGATCGCGGCATCTACGGCGAGGCGTCGCCGAAGGAGGTGCGCGCGCTCATCGACGATGGGGTGCAGGTCTCGCCTCTGCCGCCTGAGCCGCCGAAGAAGTCCCAGCTCAACTGAAACGCCTCGGATGGCGGTTGCGCGGCGAAAGCCGCGCCGCGGCCGCCAGCAGCATGACGCAGGAAGCGGCGACGATGCCGGCGATCTCGGCCGTCAGGTCGGAAAGGCTGCCGACGCCCGGCGCGAGACGGAAATGCTGCGCCCATTCGACCATCGCGCCGCCGGCGGAAAGCAGGGCCGGCACGGCGGCCTTCAGGCGCGGAAAGGACGGCGGACCCAGAGCGGTCAGGACCGAGAACACCGCAATCAGCTCCACACGGCTCCAGGGGCGCGACAGGGTCAGGTTGAAATAAGGCCGGCCGAGCTGGTCGAAGAT